>JACRPL010000007.1 GCA_016223245.1 Candidatus Saganbacteria bacterium
AATATCCCATCAACATAAACTTTGAAGTCATTTCCTTTTGCGGCTACCTTATAAACATGAAAGTCTGATGAGGTATCCATTTGATATTCTAACTTGGAAAACCCCTCCCAGATTTTATCATTCCGGATCATGAGATAAAATGCCTTAACTCCGTCAAAAGTACCTAGCGTTCTGTGTGCCGTAGATAATGACTCGTCTATTGCCCCGCCTTTAACTCTTCCTTCGGTAACCCATCCATTAGCATGAGAAAAACTTGTTGGTCTTTCGAAATAACCATCGTCATCTTTCCCCATTGTTGAAACATGCAGAACGCTGTTCAAGAACTCTTTCACTGCCCAACCAGCAGGTGCAGTCATTGTCCATCCCGCCGCTTCAGGCATTAGTCCAGACGATGCCTCATATTTGTATGTCCAAGCGCTGCTATCTTCTGCAACAGAGAGCGTCCCATTTGTGGCCACAGTATCGGTCTTTACCCCCCCCGTAAAATCAGTATCTGTAAATGTCCCCGGTATGCACTTTTTCTCTGTCGAAAATCCAACAGGCTGTCCTGCCGACTCATTGGCGCACGAATCCTTCGCCCTTATCCTCGTATAATATGTTTTTCCATAATCAAGTATTCCCGAGCCAATTGTGAATTTGTTCGCGCCCGTAAGATTGCACTGCGTAAATACAGCAGGCGCCGAGAAATTTGCCGCTGTATTCACATCAAGACACACATCCGCAACTTTCCCACCAGGATCTTTATCGATAGGCTGTGTCCACTCAATTGTCGGCGTAAGCGGCACCCAGGTTTGGCCGTCTTTTATGGATGTTATAGCCACCGGCTCCGGCGGATTGTCGCATTCCGGTATGAGTTTTGTCGTAAACGAGTAGACAGGCGACGCTTTTGTTTGGTTGCAAAGGTCTGATGCTACAACCTGCCACCAATATGAAACAGGCGCCTTTCCTTTCTCGCTGTAGCTTAATGTTTGGGCTGGCACGCCGTAAACGTTTGCGGAAACATTCATCTGGTTTATGATGGGCTTTGCGCAGTCCTGCGTATTGCATACCAATACCTGGTATGCCGCCTTGTCCCCCGGATCTTTGCTCGCATCCGACGGGTTCCATTTTAATAAAACGTTTGCGGGATCAATGTTTTGCGCTTTATCGGCAGGGGACGCAAGCGTAAAATCAGTCGGAGGGTTATTGCAGTATGCAGAGGCTTTTGTCGTAAAGCAAGCGGGGGCACTTTTTGTTTTGTTAGGCACAGGCTTGCAAGCATCGGAATCTTCGATCTGCGCACAATACGCCGTATTGTAGCTTAAGCCATTCACAAATTGCTTGTCGGATGAAAGCCCGCACTTTGTAAACGGCACATTGCTTGGATTATTCTTTTCATAAACATTCAAACAGGTCGAGACCGTGTCTCCGACGGTTGCAAAATCCTGGTCCCCGCCAATGCTCCATGTCATGGTCTGGTCGGTCGGAAGCCCCACTGCATTGTTATTCGGGCTTAATATGATCGATTGGACAGGCGGATTGTCGCACGCGCTTATTGTGCTAAATTGCAAAGGATCGCTCTGCGCCATGTTAGGCTTTGGAAGGCACGAGTCGTATGCTTTAACAATAACCTCGCATTTCATCTCGGGTGCAAGGCTTGAAGGATCGATCGAATATTCCCCTGCTTTAACTCCGCATTGGTTATTGACTATTGCGGCGCCGTTGCATGAAACGCTCAAACACATGTTTACGGAATCGCCCTGATCGATGTCGCCATTGTTGGCAATTTGGAATTTGGCATTCTTTGGGTCAACACTTTTTAGCTGGGCCATCGTCATAGTCGGCTTGTTTGGCGGATTGTCGCAAACAGGGGCAAGCTTGGTCGTAAACGAATACACAGGCAAATTGCCAGCCTTATTATTGCATGAGTCATAAGGCTCGACCGTCCAATAATAAGGAGTACTGTACTGCGCGTTCGCAAGGTCAACGCTCTTTTCTGTTTGAGTAATCCCGTTGATATCAACGATCGGATTTGATAGATCATTTTTTCCTGAAACAACCAGGCGGTATTTAATATTATCCTGCGGGTCAACATCCGTTGCGCCGTCCCATGAGAATTTAACCGCGAACGGGACGCCCGTCTGGCCGTCGCTTGGCAGGATCAAGTTCCCGGCGTTAGGCGAATGGTCGCAAGGGCCGGCGGGCTTTAATGTCTTAAAAGACACGACTCCACTGCAGGCTTCATTGCCTTTAGGCGCAGAACACATGTCTTTCGCGCAAACTTTTGCATAATATTGAGTGTTAAAAAGCAAAAGAGTCGAAGCCGGCACTTGGTATTCCGAAGCATCTCCTATGCAAGCATTGATCTCGGTTGATTTAAAAGTTTGGTCCTGCGAAACGTATACGCAGTAATTTAATTTATCTCCATATTTTACAATATCAAGATCGGTTGACGCGTTCCATGATATTTTAGGCGTGCCGGAAACATTTGTTTGCCCGTTAGGGTATGTAATCGATGGGGCAGTGGGGCCATTGTCGCAATAGCCGCTTGTCGTAAAGCTTGTTATATTTGATTTTAGAAGATTCGGTTCAGGACAGGCGTCTTGCGCGGTTGCTTGGAAATAGTATGTTTTATCTTTCCCAAGGGCATTCGGGTCGGATTGGTATTGAGCCGCGTCCAAACCGCATTTGCCTATTATTGGGTTTGCAAAAGTCTCGTTATCGGCAACTGATACGCAGTATGTAACTTTGTCGCCATAAACACTGTCAGGATCGCCGTTGTTTTCCCATTTGAATTGAATAGGCTTTGTGGGATCGAGCTTCTGGGCTTTGTCCTGCGGCAATAGAACCGAAAATTTATTCGGTGGATTTTTACAGATATTCAAACCGGCGTCGTATTCATCTTTTCCGCTGTCAATTTCATCTTTAGGATAAGTTGCGTCGACCTCCCCGTCGCCATCGGTATCTACTTCAATATATGTTTCTGTTTCAGGCGCAATGTCTATTTCAGGAATAATATCAGGCTTAATATCAAAGGTTTCTATTGCATCCGGGGTGTCTATCGCATCCTGGGTATCTTTTCCCCCTATTTCATCTTCCTTAAATACATCAATTACGGTTTCTATTATATCGGTAAACGCATCGCCCCTTCTTCTAGTCCCGTCATCTGTCCTGGGGAAGCTGTCGCCTGTCCTTGGGGAGCTGTCTTCTTTTGTTTCAGCCAACGAAAATGCGTCTGCTGTATCTTTTGGAGGATTAGCCCCGTTAAAAATTTCATTGGCAATATACCCGCATGCGGTAAGGCCGGAGGCCGTAGCCGCGGCGCCTTTTATGAACCCGTCAAAAAACGCGAAAACGCTTGATTGTTCCGCGCGGCCGAAGTTTGTCTTGACGGAAACGGGTCTTTTGACCTGTTTTCCTGTTGTCCTGTTTTCCTGTTGGTCTGTTGACCTGTTATCCTGTTGACCTGTTTCCTCGGCTTCGCATACCATAGCCCTTGCGTCGTACCATCCGCCCCTAGGCGCTTTGCTTTTCTCTTGGTACTGCGCTTTCCAATAATTTATGTCCAGATAGCTTGTCCAGCTTACTTCAACCATATTTATTTATCGTAAGGTGATTTGGGAAATTTCAGTTTGGGGAGGGGGATTTTAGCAAGTTCTATGGACTGGGCTTCCGGCTATTGTTTTTATTGTTATTCTTCGTGTATAATAACGGCATGAATATTAAAAATGATCCGCTTCTTAATAAATTTGTCGCAGAGTTAAAAGGGCGCTTTAAAAACAGGCTGAAAAAAACACTGCTTTTCGGTTCGCGGGCAAGAGGCAGTCATACGGCTGAATCCGATTATGATTGTATTTTGCTTTTGGATGATGTGCGGGCGGAGGATAAGGCATTTGTGGATGAGCTTGAATCAAAAATACTCCTTGAGGATTTCGTTTTAGTATCCGCTTTCTTAATGACAGAATATAAATTTGAATCCAAGAAATATGAACCTTTCATAATGAACGCCAAAAAAGAAGGCATCTTATTATAAATGGATGAAAAATTAAAGCCACAAATTAACGCGATGATGCAAAAATCCGAGGAAGCGTTAAAAGACGCCTCTGTTTTATTTGATCTTGGCAGTTATGGGGCGGCTGCTTCGCGGGCTTATTATGCCGTTTTTCATATGCTTCAAGCTGTTTTGTTGGTCAAAAATCTTTCATTTTCAAAACATTCAGGCGTTATCGGAGGGTTCTCTAGACATTTTATAAAAGAGGGCCTCTTTCCGCGTGAATATGCTGGGAAAATTAAAAATCTTTGGAAAAACAGGGAAATTGGGGATTATGAATATGAAACAAAAATTAGCAGCAAAGATGCCCGAGAGTCAATCGAGGAGGCAAACTTGATCGTAAATAGCCTTAAGAAATATATAGAAAGTAAATTTTAGCGGTTAAATTCAGGTCTGGAGCCTCAGCTGCGATCCCGTTTAGTTATTTGATTATTAATTAACCCCCCTTTTTCTTCGTCTCATGATTACCTCTGGCATGGGAATTGCCTATGGGGAGGGGAATTTTTGGGACGCATGGGAAAGGGCTATCAAGGGATCAGGTTTCGGGCATGAAAACGTAGGACTATCTTGGGATTTATGGCAAAAGGCAATTGCTTTTCAAGGATAATATTGGTAATATTCTTTAAAAAGAGGGGAAAATGGGACAATATCAAAATAGGCTTTTTTTCCTGAAAGATCTAAAAACTGATCTGCAGGAACTATATCATCAAAGATTCAAGGGGATGTTTTTATTCGGCTCGTACGCGCATGGGAATGAAAAACCCGAATCCGACGTGGATATCGGCGTAATTATCGATGATTACAGCGATGTTTGCGGTGAAATCGATGCAATGGGGGGGATCGCGTCTTCGCTTTCTTTGGAAAATAACATTGTTATTTCACTCCATCCTTTCCGAGAAAAAGACTGGATAAATAAAAAAACACCGCTAATTTTAAACCTGAAAAAAGAAGGGATCGCAATTTAACATGTCCGAAGAAATAAAAGCATTGCTTGAAAAAGCTGGCGAAAGCATCAAAGCGGCAAAATTGCTTCTAAGCGAAGAACATTGTGGCTTCGCATCAGGCAGGGGATATTATGCGATGTTTTACGTGGCCGAGGCTTTACTTTTATCGAAAGAACTGGCATTCTCAAAGCATGCCGGCGTTATTTCCGCGTTTGGAAAACACTTTATTAAGACGAACATTTTAGATCATAAGTTCCACCGTTATTTGCTTGATGCTTATGAATACCGTGAGATCGGGGATTACGAACCCCTTGAAAAGATTTCAAGAGCTACGGCTGAAGCGGTTATTTCCCATGCTGAAGAGCTGCTGGCAGCGGCAAAGAGCTATCTTAAGTTATAATCCCACAGCTATCCCTTTTTATTATTTGATCATCAATTAGGGTCATACCCCCTCTATTTCTCTCCCTTATGAATTTGAGGCGGGGTAATATGAAATGGGATGTGGGTCAGGAAGCGAGATCGCAATTATTTCCTGACTTCCGCACTTTCCCCTTAAACAGCTAATTTCCCTAGTGAAATGTTGCGATTTGGGTGTTGTAAAGTTAAAATTGAGGTATGTTTGTCAGGAAATTACGCAATCGCAGCGGATCAACCAGCGTTCAAATCATCTCAAAAGATAGCGGTAAGTATTGCGTCGTTGAAACCCTTGGCACATCTAAAGATTCTGATGAAATAAAAAAGCTGGTTATTGAGGCAAAAGATCGAATAGATCATCCGGCTGGCCAGTCTTCACTGTTTTCGATTTTATCAGAAACCGATATCGCTATTAAAAACTTTGTAGAAAACATAACAAATCTGCAGATTCGCACCATCGGCCCAGAACTCATCTTTGGAGCCTTGTTTGACCGTATTGGATTCGGGATTATCAAAGATAAATTGTTCCGCCACATTGTCCTTGCCCGTTTAGCATATCCAACCAGCAAACTTAAAACTGCCGATTACTTGTACCGATACCGTGGAATAATGGTAGAAGTAGAAGCGATTTATCGTTTTCTGGATAAGTTATGTGATAAAAACAAAGAAACAGTTGAGCGCGTGGCCTTTGAATACACCAAGCGGACGTTAAAAAATATTTCCGTTGTGTTTTACGATATGACTACTCTGTATTTTGTCAAATTATGCTGGGGTTGCTGGTTGGACAGAATGGCTATCCCATTGGCTACAATACACACTTTACAGTGTCATTTAAAAATATTTGGGTGTTGCAACGCGGAAGTCAGGGGTAAAACCCTCTCGGCCATCGATCGATCGATTAGTTGACAGCCTGCTTATAATCTATATAATGTAAGCACCTTGAAAAAGATAGTATTTATCCTGTTCTTTTTTCTGCTGTGCGCTTTTTCGCCGGCGGCGGCGGCGTCATCAAGCGCTAGCGCTTCGAACAGTTCCGAAGGGTTTTCTTCCTTGTCGGGACTTTTGACGAGCTCATCGTATAGCGGGTTTTCATCAGCCGGAGAGGATGTGAATGAAACGCTTACAAGCGCTTCCTACCATTCTTGGAGCGGCCTTGCCGCAATTATTTATGCGCCCTCAATTTCCAGTTCCGATGCCGCGGCTCCCCGCATCTCCAATATCAAGTTCAACGGCTTTACCATTAAAAACAATGATGATGTTAGCGCGAGCCCCGCGATCACGGCTGCGATCACCGATGAATCGGGCATAGACACGACAAAGACATCGATCGAAGTTGATGGTGTATTGGCTTCGGTTGGCTCCCTAGCTTCGCCAAATTCATTCAGTTCGGCGACCGGAAAATTGGCTTACAGCCCGTCGTTTGCCGATGGCCAGCATACATTTAAGATCTACGCGTATGATCTTGCCGGAAATTCTTCGTCATCCGAAGCGCTAACTTTTATTGTATCCGGAGGCGACCTTAAGATCGAAGGGAGCGTGGTCAATTATCCAAACCCATTTTCTCCTCCCGCGCAGGCCACAACGATAACTTACATGCTGAACAAAGACGCAGACGTTATGATTTACATTTTTAATATTATAGGCCAGCTTGTCAAAAAAATTGAAAAATCCTCCGGGTCCGAAGGGGCAAGAGCGGGATATAACCAGGTTTCTTGGGATGGGATATCGGATTTCAACGAAGTGCTTCCAAACGATGTGTATTTATGCAGGGTCGTTTCCGGCGGCAAGGTAATAGGAAAATGCAAAATAGCAATCTTAAAATAATATCATTAATTTTATTTGTCATTTGCCATTTGACATTTGTCATTTCGCCGCAAGTATTTGCGGGGGCATTGGATATTTCAAGGATCGGTTTCGGCGGAAGAAGTTTGGGCTTGGGCCGCGCCCAGGTTGCGGGCCGCGATATCGGGGCGGCTTTTATAAATCCGGCGACTCTTGCCGACTTCAATAATTTCAGGATGACCAGCATGTTCGTTAATTTAGCGGAAGAGGCAAATTACAGCATGATCGGAGCGGCTTTGCCCCTAAAAGAAGGGGCGTTTGGCTGTCTTGGGGTCGGATATATCGGGGCTACGGTATCAGGGATCATCACTACGACCTCTGAAGTCAGGAGCGCAGCCACTGGGACAACCGATTATAAAAATGGCTTATTTATCCTGTCATACGCCAGGGATATGGGCCCTGCGGTAAAATTCGGCGCGGCCGCAAAATTATTTAGCCGCAGTTTTGATGCTGTCCAAAATGCCGCGGCAACAGGCGCCGATATGGATATCGGGTTTCTTTTCCTCCCCCAAAATAATTTAATTGCCGGATTAACGCTGCAGAATATCCTTTCGACCGGGCTTGCTTGGAAAAACGGCACAAATGAAGATATTCCATCGTCTATCAAAATGGGGATAAATTTTAAACCAAGAAATAATATGACCTTGCTTTTGGATGTCGATTCGGAACGCGGGATACACTCGGGGCTTGAATGGAATCCCCGGGGATATTTGCTTCTTCGCGGAGGGATAGAATCTGTGCCGACTGGAACAAACGCTTCGGCCGTTAATTATTCATTAGGCGTCGGGCTTCAAGTGCGAGGATTCAGTTTTGACTATGCTTACTACATAGATTCTATCGTATCGACAAATTCTTCGCATTATTTTTCTATCTCGTACGATATGCCCCAAAGAACAATAGAGAGCAGGCATATTATGCCGGCGGCAAAGCCTGCTATGCCAGAGACCAGGCCTAAGATCGCATCAAAAACTTATCCCAAAAGGAAGCTCAATTATTCAAAAAGTGTGTTATAATTCCCATCAATGAGATATTTCTTATGCCTCCTGTCTATTGTTCTTCTAGCAACACAAGCGTTATCTATGGGGAACAGCCCCGCGGCTCCGGCTAAAAGCAGTTTGAATATGCTTGAAAATTTCGAGGACGGGAATTATGCGAAAGATCCGGAATGGTGGAATTTTGGGAATATTGACCTATCGATTATCGATAGGCCGGCGCAAGGGAAGCATTCCCTGTCGGTAAAAGGCCGCGCATCGGATTGGTATGTTGGCGGCATAGGAGTATATCTGCTTGCTCCGGATGCCGATTTTTCAAATTATTCCGGCTTGGAGTTTGATGTATTCGGCAGCGGAGAGAAGAGCGGGACAATAAAGATAGAGCTGTATGATGACGATAACGGCAATAACCAGATCGAGGCGGATCCGGGATCGTATGCCCCGCGTTATGACGATAAGTTCATATCCGAATTAAAAGTGGATTGGAGCGGCCATAAGCATATTGTTATTCCATTTTCCGAGTTTATCGACAACAATCCTGAAGCCGGCGATAACATTTGGAATCCCGCCAAGACAAAAACTTCGGGAGGACTCCTGCAGATGCAATTCATTTTCCTTGCCGCAAGCAAAACAGGCAATATCGGCCTGGTCCTTGATAATATCGGATTTTATAAAGGCACAAAATGAAGTTTTTTTTTAATAACCTGCGGCTAAATTCACCCTTCGCAGTAGCACTGCTACGGAGAACGGGCGCCGCGGTTCCCATAATTTTATTTATTTTTGCAATACCCGTATTCGCTGACATTACCCCATGGGCCGATGTTTGGACCAATGGCGCTTATTATTCGACTAATGGAGAGAACAGCAATTTCCGTGCGGTGCAATTGCGCTCTGAAGGGCGGTTCGGTTTTAATTTTGGCGAGAGTTCGCCCACAAAACCATATATTGTTTATTATGGATCTTACGGCCAAGACCCGAATTATTGGAATAATAATTTAGCAGTTGGCGGCGGCGTAAGATCTATGCCTTTTGTTTCTTTTGAAACTACAAGCTGGGCCCTCGAGTGGATAAGGGATACCAAAATTTATGCCGAGATATTAACGCTAAACTTCTTAAAGGGCAAGGCAACAGCCGAAGCGAATGGCGTTAAAACCAATGATTACCGCATAGGCATCGACATCTGGCACGAATGGAACCTCCAAAATGCCAAGGCAAAAGCGCCATGGGCCGAAATGTGGACGAGAATAGATTATAGGAATACGAATTTCTACGACCCAATGTCCGGATTAGATAAATTCCAGAACTTCCTTGGCTATTTCCAATTAAAAATAGGAAGACATTTGCCAGGAGGGGTCAGGCCGTATCTTGCATCCTATCTTACGATCTCCGGATTAAAAAAAGTCTGGCTTAATAATTTGTATTATGGGGCAGGGATCAGGATGGAGCCTTTCCGCGACCAGGAGAATTCGCCGGAACTATTAAGGAAATTCAAGATGTATATTGAAGGGTTAAATATTTCATATCTTGCAGAGCTTGATCCGACAAGGCCTGTAACCGACATGAGGTTCGGCATCGAATTCACGTACGGGCGATAATATTATGTATTTAATTGCAGGCCTTGGGAATCCCGGGCCCAAATATATAAATACAAGGCATAATATCGGCTTTATCGCCTTGGAAGCTTTATCTAAAGATCTAGGGTATAAAGAATTAAAATTCAAGCACAAATGCGATTCCTTCATTTTGGAAGCAAATTATTCGGGAAAGAAACTGATCCTCGCTGAACCCCAGACTTTTATGAATAATTCAGGGATCGCCGTTTCAAAATTGTTGAACTTTTATAAGATCGAGAAAGCTCATTTAATTGTTATATATGATGATCTCGATCTAGAGGTCGGGACTTTAAGGATAAAAGAAAGCGGGAGTTCCGGCGGGCATAAGGGAGTCGATTCGATAATCCAAAATATTGGCACTTCGGAATTTTCGAGGATAAGGATCGGCATAGGCCGCGATTCTCATTTTGCCGATATGGCTGATTATGTTTTAAGCCGAATACCAAATGAACAAAGTGAGATACTGTCTAATGCGGCCATTACAGCTTCCGATGCGGTGCAAGAAATTATTTCAAACGGCATCGCGTCCGCAATGAATAAGTATAATAGATGATCGCCTCTTTATTAAACAGCCTTCTTCAAGATCAGAATTTCATTCGTTCAGTTTCCAGTAAAAAATTTCAAGGTCTGGTATCCGGCGCTAAAGCTGCGGTCCTTTCGGCCCTATCGATAAAACACAAAAAGATATTTATTGTCACGCAATCTACCGAAGAATCCAATTGGTTAAAACAAGAGATCGCATTGTTCAACGATAAGGTCGGGATCGATATACTTCCTGCGCCCGATGCAATGCCCGGCGAATCAAGCGTGTCGCCTGAAATCATAGGCCAAAGGCTTTCTATTCTAAATAAATTATCCAAGCCCGATCAAAACATAACGATCGCGCCTCTTCGCGCTATCTTATATAAAACAACGGAAAAGATAGACAGGAAACTATCATTACGAAAAAATAGCCGATTAAATTCTGAAAAATTTATCGCAGAACTTATTTTGTTTGGATATAAAAGGCTTCCGGTCGTGGGAGAGCGTGGGGAGTTTTCGGTCAAGGGCGGGATCATCGATGTTTTTCCGACAAATGCCGAAAGCCCGATAAGGATCGAGCTATTTGGAGATGATATCGAATCGCTAAGAAGTTTTGACCCGGTATCACAGCGATCAAAAGCGCCAATTGATGAAGCTTTAATCCTTCAGAACGACGAAAAAAGGGAAAAATGCTTGTTTCAAATATTGCCTAAGGATATTTTGGTTGTTTTAGACGAAGAACCAATGCTAAAAGCAGCCACTGAACGATTCGAAAAAGATTCAGATCTGTTTTCCGAGGCAAAGCATGATATCTGTTCGTTTTCAGAAATTAGAAGCCAGATCGATAGTTATGAGAAAATAAATTTTACATCCTTTTTAGAGCCTGGTTTCGAACCTGTCTTTTCAGCGCCTGGAACATTCGCCGATAAGCTCGATGATATTTTGAAACTCAAAAAGAAAGTCATCGTAGTTACACAGCATGCGGCAAGGCTTCCAGAGACCCCATCAATTATTGGCCAATTGCGTGGCGGATTCGAATTCAACGATCACATTGTATTGACAGACAGGGAGCTTTTTAATATCGAACCGAGGAAGCCTAAGATACATTCAAAAAAGAACGAAGGCGTCGGCGAAGATATCCGGTCGGAGTTTAAAAACGGCGATTATATTGTCCATGAAGATTATGGGGTTGGCATTTATCGCGGCCTCCAGAAGATCGAAGAAGGGGAATTTGCTTTAATTGAATTTGCCGAGGGAGACAAACTTTATGTCCCATCAAATCTTATGGGGCGGGTCGAAAAGTATGTTTCAGAAGACAACTATAAGCCAAAGCTTTCAAGGATGGGAGGCAATTCATGGAAGGTTCTCAAGGCGAAAGTCAAAAGATCCGTCAAAGATCTTACTCGCGAACTATTATCTCTCTATGCAGAGAGGAGAAAAGCACAAAAAAATCCATATCCTCGAGACGATATCTGGCAAAAGGAATTGGAGGATAGTTTTCCTTATGAGGAGACCGATGACCAATTAAGATCGATCGCCGATGTTAAGCGCGATCTCGAGTCGGAAGCGCCTATGGACCGCCTTCTTTGCGGGGATGTGGGTTACGGGAAAACAGAAGTGGCCCTTCGAGCCATAGTAAAAGTCGCATCCTCGGGCAAACAAGTTGCCGTATTGGTCCCGACTACAATATTAGCCGAACAACACTTTCATTTTTTCAAAGATAGGCTTGCATCATTCCCATTTCGCATAGCTTCCCTTTCACGGTTCAGGAGCAAGCAAGAGCAGAAAGAGATCGTCGAAAAACTTAAAGCCGGAGAAGTCGATATTGTAGTTGGGACGCATAGATTGCTGTCGAAAGATATTGTTTTTAAGGACTTGGGTCTGCTTGTGATCGATGAAGAACATAGATTCGGGGTTTCGGCTAAAGAGAAACTTAAAAAGATCAAGAAAAATATCGATGTCTTAAGTATGACGGCAACGCCTATCCCGAGAACTTTATATTTTTCACTATCTGGCGCGCGCGACCTTAGCCTAATTCAGACGCCGCCTGCCGATAGGTCGCCTGTCAGGACGTATGTTGTAAATTTCAATCATTCTTTGGTCAGGGAAGCCATCTTGCGCGAATTGGACAGGGGCGGACAAATATTCTTCGTCCATAATTATATTGAAACAATAGATAACCTCGCTTTAATATTGAAGCAATTGATCCCGGAGCTTCGAGTAGCGGTAGCGCATGGGCAAATGCTCGAAGCGAAGCTCGAAAAGACCATGGAGGAGTTCCTAAACAGGGAACATGATGTATTGCTTTGTACATCGATCATTGAATCTGGGTTAGATATTCCAAATGTTAATACAATTATTATTGATAGGGCAGATCGGCTGGGGCTGGCACAGCTTTATCAATTAAGAGGAAGAGTTGGAAGATCGCCGGTCAGGGCTTATGCTTATTTTCTATATCATCAGGAAGAAGCCTCAACTCAAACCGCTCTTGCGAGACTTAAGGCTATACAAGAATTCACGTCACTTGGTTCCGGATATAAACTTGCGTTGAGAGACCTAGAAATTAGGGGATCAGGCAATCTTTTGGGGGCGCAGCAGCATGGCCATATGCTTGCGGTAGGCTTTGATCTCTACTGCGAGCTTTTGGAAGAAGCGGTCAAAGAAGTAAAGGGCATTAAAGAGCCGACTCCAAGACAGGTAATTATAGATATTAGGGAAGACGCCTATATCCCGCAAGATTATGTTGAGGATGAACAGCAAAGAGTTGCGCTATACAGGAGATTAAATCTTTTGAGCGGCAATAAAGAGGTGGATGATCTCAAAGATGAAATGCGCGATAGGTTCGGCAAGATCCCGATACAATTAACAAAATTATTCAAAATATTATATTTAAAGGTCAGGGCGCAGCAAGCAGGTATTCGGTCAATAAAAGGCGATGGGATAGCGCAGGTTCAATTCTCCGACGGGCGCGTAAAAAAATTCAGGCTTTCTTCCCAAGACAAAATAAAAGAGATCGGGGAGGCTCTTAATATCTGAATTTATTTTTCATGCCTTGAACGATCTTTTGGCTTCGAATTATTGCGATGGGCTTCTTTTCCAGGTCTTTTATTACAACCGCTTGGTCTGTTATCTCGACTTTCCCGTGCTTCACATCGTCTATTGTTGTTTTTGAAAGATACAGGGTTGCCAAAAGATCTGCAATTTCAGGGTTTAACTCATCGCCAAAGAAAGTTTTTGGTTCGATCTCTATTTCCGTATGGGCTCCCTTGATCCGCCCGTGCCTGCGGTAATTTTTCCAAACTTTTTTTAATTCATCTTCCAACAATTCCAAATGGCTTTTCATTTTGCGTCCCCTTTCAAGAGCTCCCTTTCTTCAATAGCTGATTTAACCAAATTTGGGTCTATTCCGCAAGCGGATAAAAATTTTACAAAATCCAATATTTCGATCGATGCTAGGTCTTCTTTTGTTTCAGGCAATTTTGGGCTGCACCCGTTCGGATTGTGCCAAACATCGGGAGCCGTTAGCGAGTCTGTTTTGCTTCCCTTGTCGAAAATTATATCCATGCTTTTTGTGCGCTGTATTTTTAAGAACAAGCTGTACAATGACGATTCAAGGGCCGGGTCTTTCGCCATTCTTGCAAGTTTTTCCTTATCGATGTGGACTGTATTGTCTTCGCTTGGGGTCAGCCTTCCTTGCAATTTTATTTCCTTGAATAACCCATAAACCGCGGTTGCTATCTGCTGGGGCTTCAATCCCAAGCTTGCGAGGTACTGTGGCAGTTGTTCCGATGTAACAGATAATAACCTTTCGTCTGTCTTAGGCATTTTCCGCCTCCGGGCTTATTGTAAATCTTATGCCGCCAAGCCCTCGAGAAGGTTCGAGCATTTGCGTTACTATCGCCCCCAGCGCATTGTCGGGAATTTTGGGGGTCCCGGCAAAAGGCGTACTGTTGGCGCTCTCTCTCACTTGCCGAGTGATATCTGTCGGCTTAAAGCCGATATCGATTGGTTTTGTTTGGATGTTGCTCATGGCTTACCCGCTTATTTATCGAAATCCACGGCCTAAAACTTGCATAAAATATTTATTAAATTGCCTGTTTACATTATAATAATAAAGGGTATAATCAATATTATTAAACAGCAGCCAGGAGGCGTAAATATGGTAAAAAAGTTATTGGTTCTGATGGTACTGTTCGGTTTTGCGGTCATTCAATGGGGATGCGGACAAGTTGCCCCCCCGGCATCAACCGCGACGGCTGTTCCGACAACAGTAACATTTAGCGGGGCGGCATCCGCGTCATCGTCCGACCTTGCAAAACTTGGCGCGACGACTTTAGGGATCGAAACGCTAGCTGAAAAAAATGACAGGATATCAAAATTAAAAGCAAAAGGTTTTGACGAAGGCAGTATAAGAGCCCTTGATCTTAGGCTCCTTGCCGGAGCCGATGTTACAACTGCGTTATATAAGATCAATGCCGATGGTTCATATACAAAGGTCGCTGACGGTGCTATGACCGATGGGACATATACATGTACCAATTCTGCTTATAGCACATCCGAAACGTATGTCATCAGGACCACAAAAACCTCGACTACCGCGAGCAAGGAGCTTTCTGTTGATGCAATAGTTGATGAAAAAGCCACTACTTCAAGCGTTACCGGAATGACCTCAACCCCGCAAACAACGCTGTTGGTAAAAATCATTGTTGAACAAGTTATAAAAGCTACCGGATCGGCAAAGATCGAGCAGGAAATTATTCAATATATAAGCACACTCGTAAAAAATAAGATAAGCTACCTTGTTACAGCGGAGGGTTTGTCTCTTACAACGGTTAAATCAACGACCGACACCGAAAATGAACTGCTAAAAAGCGCCGCGATAACGGCTTTTACAGATTCAGTTATTGAAGCCGCTATCAAAGCGGTCAAGTTCAATGCCGGATTGTCCAAAGGCGCGAGCAGCCTTGCGGACGCGAAGAAGATCATGAAAGAAATATTCACTCTCATAACAGGCAGTCCTACAGGCATCCCTGAAACCATCCTTAATTCGTTCGCGCAATCTTTTTATGAAGGCAAAACAAAAACAGTGGATCAGATCGCGGCCGCATGCAATAAAGCTGTTTTTCAGACAGACGGCACGGCGGTTACAGGCCTTTACACCGGAGCTTCCGTTGCAACTATGATCCAAACCACGCTGGAAGCTGTCTATGCCGCGAAGCCGGCAGCCTCTGTCGCGGCAAGCGAAGGGCCAAAGTTTGAAGTTAAAAACCAAAGCCCGATCGTCCAAGCTGTTTTCCCGGCATCTTCATGGGCAGGCAAATCGATCAGCGGCAGTACCGCATTAAATGTCCCGCAAATTGTCGCAATGATAGAAGCCTTGGGTAATGTTGCATTTGCCGTGAACTACAAGTTCAATCATCCTGCAGCAGCCGTAGAGATGGGATTTATGTCGGGTGTTGCCGATGAATTCTCGATAATGCATTCGGAGCTTCGCATAGAAAGCTGGGAAAATTGGCAGGGCTTCCATCCGACAAGTGAATCGGACAGGCCAACAGTTTCTGCGATCCTCACATCTTTTATGGAAGTCGGGAATATTATTAATCCTAAAGCCGCTACGACAAATATTACGGCGAAACTTATTTATCAAAAATCGACAGGGGGGACTCGCACGATAAATTACACTGCCCAATCAATGTTTGGGCCCAAAGCAGTTTCCGCTTTCGCCAGGCTAACGGCCAAGGAAGCCAAAATATTGGCAGCCCCTATAGGCCCGCCTCCAGGATTCAAGGTCTTCCAGATCTCTCCATGGGGAGGGACCCCTGGAGCCACTCCTGAAACGTATACCGACTATTTATTGGGAGGATTAGCTACAATAGAAGTTTATAACGGTTCGACATTGATCATTAGCAAGACAAATATTTTGCCTGCTGTTGACCTGACCAATGCTGTAATTGATTTCAAAAATCCTTATCCGAACATTTTCCAATCGAGCAATCCGCTTATTTCAATATTTGAAATAGGTTCAAAACCTGTTTGCTCATTCTCGTTCGGCGTCGGGATTCCGACGATCGCGTTCGATGGCTTGACCGCGGCTTACGCTATTGAGATCCGCGAAGTCGATGCAACAACAGGTATGCCAAAATTTGAATCCCAAGCGGTTTTTTCCAGCTGGCATAAGCAGGAATTCCTTAAGGGGACGCAAGGAGAGACCACAAGCCTTAAGATCCCTGTTGCTCTTAGTACGGCAGGGACATATACTATAATGGGAGCCGTTGTGGGCATTAATTCCGATGGTTGGCCGGTCATATCGGGTCCCTGGAGAAGCACTCTTTTCAAAGTCGGATCTGCGGCAACTGTTGCATCAAAAGTTGTAACGATCGAAGGGACGGTTACGCCTCCAACTACTCCAACCGCAGGAACAACTGTTAAGGTCGGATTATTTAAGATGGAATGGGATATGAATTTTGTAAGCGGCACGATCACTCCGAAAACAGTTGTAACAACCAACGGCGCTTATAGCATGACCATTAGTTATTCTGACCTTGCGACTGCCGGCAACGGAGGGTACGATACGATTGCTTGGGAAGACAGCAATGGGAATGGCAAGATAGATGGTTCTTTAGGTGAAAGGCCATTCTTCCCGGCAAAACATCTTGGGTATTTCGGAGGCACGTTGAATGCCATGGATAATACATTTAAGCCTTTGGGGGCTGTGACATCAACGCAGAACAATACAGGCTACGATATTAATATGGGATTTGCGTTCTGGGGACCGAAGCCATAAAATAAGCAAGAGTTATTCAAAAAGAGCCCTCCGAAGCTTTAGCGTAGGAGGGCTTTTTTATGATATAATTGTAATGAAATGAAGGATTTCGATAGGCTTGTTAAGGTCGTCCAAACCCTTCGCAAAAAGTGCCCCTGGGACAAAAAGCAAACACATAAATCACTTAAGCCGTACATGGTCGAAGAGACCAATGAAGCGATAGAGGCGATTGATGAAGGGGACCCCCGAAAACTTTGCGAAGAGCTCGGCGACCAGCTTTTGCATATTGTTATGCATGCGGAGATGGCGCGGGAAGAAAAAGCTTTTTCCATGGAAGACATAATAAACGGGATCTGCGCAAAAATGATGCGCCGCCATCCGCATGTTTTTTCGAAAGACAAAAAGTATAAGAATATCAGCGTAAAGAAAGTGTTAAAACTTTGGGAGGAGATCAAAAAAAATGAAAGATAATTTGCGGGGATTTATGTTCTGGGGATTGATCGCCCTTATCGGGATATTGATGTTCGCCCCGCTCTTCCCCAATCCAAACGCAAGCAAAGAGATAGCATTCTCGGAATTTTTAAACCTTGTGGACAAGGGAAAGATAAAGACAGTAACTGTTGCGGGAGACCTAATCGGTGCGACATTAAGCGACAAGGCCCAGGTAAAAACACATGCGCTGAATTATCCAAACCTCGTGCAATTGCTTCGCGACAAAAATATTGAGATCAAAGTCGAAGCTCCGGTCGAGAACAGCTGGGTGTTCGGGCTTTTGGCCCAAATTATCCTGCCTCTTTTGGTTTTTGGGTTCCTATGGTGGCTGCTTATGCGGCAGGCGCAATCGGCAAACAGCCAGGCGTTCTCGTTCGGCAAATCCCCAGCGCGGATAAATGAAGGCAAGTCGACCGTAACCTTTGTTGATGTCGCGGGCGTTGACGAAGCAAAAGAAGAACTTGTTGAGATCGTTGATTTCCTGAAATTTCCCGAGAAATTCCAAAAACTCGGAGCAAAGATACCCAAAGGACTCCTTCTAATGGGCGCGCCCGGGACCGGCAAGACTCTTTTAGCCAGGGCGATCGCTGGAGAAGCAAGCGTTCCGTTCTTTTCTATATCCGGGTCCGATTTTGTCGAAATGTTCGTCGGTGTCGGCGCGTCTCGCGTAAGGGCTGTTTTCCAGCAGGCAAAGAAACAAACCCCATCTATAATATTTATGGATGAGATCGACGCAGTCGGACGCCACAGGGGGGCGGGAGTAGGCGGAGGCCATGACGAAAGAGAGCAAACGCTCAACCAGCTTTTGGTTGAAATGGACGGCTTTGATCCAAAAACGAATATAATTGTTATCGCGGCAACGAATAGGCCGGATATCTTAGATCCAGCGCTTTTGAGGCCGGGACGGTTCGACAGGCAAGTTGTTCTCGATAAACCGGACCTGAAAGGCCGTGAAGACATATTAAAGATCCACGCAAAAGGCAAACCGTTCGCATCGGATGTCGACCTGAAAGTTGTAGCGCGCAGGACCCCTGGCTTTACTGGCGCCGATCTTGAAAATGTACTAAACGAAGCTGCGATACTTGCCGCTCGCGCCGATAAAACCGAAATATTCATGAAAGAAGTTGAAGAGGCGGTCGACCGTGTTATGGCGGGGCCGGAAAAGAAAAGCAGGATAATTTCAGATAAAGAAAAATTGATCATTGCCAATCACGAAGTAGGCCATGCGCTATTATCGAAACTTCTTCCAAACGCTGATCCTGTACACAAAATATCGATCCTTCCTCGAGGTCTCGCTCTTGGATATACCCTGGCTTTGCCGCTCGAAGACAAGTATCTGATCTCCAAAAACCAAGTACTTGACCAAATAACAGTTATGCTTGGCGGCAGGGTTGCCGAAGAAATGGTCTTTAATGAATCGACTTCCGGCGCATCAAATGACCTCGAAAGAGCGACGGAACTTGCAAAAAAAATGATCTGCGAATTCGGCATGAGCAAATTGGGGCCAAGGACTTTTGGCGGAAAAGACAGGCAAATATTTTTGGGCCGCGACATAGCCGAAATGAAAGATTATGGCGATGCGACAGCCGATGAGATCGATCATGAAATCGAATCGATCATTGGCTCATGCTTTGATCGAGCCAAAGATGTTATGTCCCATAATAGGGCGCATTTGGACAATATCGCAAAAAAACTGCTTGAAAAGGAAACGCTCGAAGGCGAAGCGCTGGATGAAGCTTTGAAAGAATTAACTCTTCCCGCATAAACCGAGGAAAACATGATATTAGAATGTGTTCCGAATATTTCCGAGGGGATAGAATTAGATGTTGTTTCTCAAATTTCCTCGGCGATCAAGAATATTAAAGTCAGGAATATCCACTCTGATCCCGATCATAATAGGTCTGTCTTGACCTTCTTTGGGACACCAGAAGAGGCCGTAGAAGCCGCGTTCCAAATGACTTTGCGCTCAATGCAGCTTTTAGACATCAATTCACATCAAGGAGGCCACCCTTTTATTGGAGTCGTTGACGTTATTCCATTTATTCCCTTTAAGGACGCAACAATGGAAGACGCAAAAACTGCGGCGCATAAGCTTGGGGAAAAACTTTGGAAAGAGCTAAAACTCCCAATTTATTATTATGGCGAAGCCGCTAAGATAAAAGAAAGAAAAGACCTCCCATATGTTCGGAAAGGCGGGTATGCGGTTTTAAGAGAAGAAATTTCAAGGCCAGAGCGAAAGCCTGATGTCGGAGAAGGGCTTCATGTGACGGCTGGAGCAACGGCAATAGGGGCTAGAGAGTTTTTGATAGCATATAATATTAATTTAAATACAAACGACTTAAGCATTGCGCAATCAATTGCAAAAAATATCAGGGAATCCCATGGGGGACTCAAAGGCGTGCGCGCATTGGGTCTCCCATTGGATAGCCGGGGGATCACACAGGTTTCCATGAATATTGTCGATCACAAAGAAACTTCTCTTGAAGAAGTTTATGAAAGCGTTGACGGATGGGCTAGGGAGTATAAAGTGGAAATAATTGGATCAGAGCTTGTAGGCATGATGCCAAAGGGCGCTTATAGCCGCGGGATCGAAAAAAAGTTAAAGATTACAAACTTTATATTGGAATTATTGATTTGACAAAAGCGAAGGCGCCTGTTATTATCGTTTCACAATGTTATTAAATATAATAATAAAATGAAATATAATGACTTTCGTAAAAATATAAAAGGGCCGCTTTTTACAAGCCAAGATATAAGGCTTGGCGGCGGCAGAGTCTTTTTGTACCAGCTCTCGCTTTGGCAGAAACAGGGCCACATCATCAAGCTTAAGAACGGCATATATGCTTTCAGCGAAAAGGTAAATGACCTGGCGCCGGAGGAAGTAGGAGGCGCGCTTTACGGCCCGAGCTATGTCAGCCTGGAAAAAGCCCTCTCAATATATGGTCTTATACCGGAAATGGTTTACTCTGTAACGATGGTAACCGCCAAGACCACGCGCAATTACAAAACAAAAATGGGGAATTTTATTTTTCGGCATGTTAAGCCTTCACTCTTTTTTGGCTATAGGCAGCTGCAAGGAAGGTCGCGCGCCTATCTGCTAGCTGATCCTGAAAAAGCCCTTCTTGACACTTTATACCTTAATTGCTTGAAGGATATTTCCGATCTTAAGTCGTTAAGATTAAATTGGCCGGCCGCCAGAAAGGCCATAAACAAAAAGATATTCAAACAGTATTTGTCAAAATATAGTTCTCAAGCAATGGCAAGGATCGGCGCCTTGGTCTTGGAGAGGATATAATGCTCGATTTTAAGCAGATCAAAGAATACTTTGACCAGCCGTTAGCCCGGCATAGCCAGAAAGGGATGCTGGTCGAATATCTGCAGTATGAAATTCTCGATTCGCTCTATAAGCAAGCGGGATCCGAGAAATTGAGCTTTATCGGCGGTACTGCCATAAGGATCATCCATAACAGCCAGCGATTTTCCGAAGATCTCGACTTCGACAATTTTGGCCTTAATTATCCGGCTTTTAAAGGTCTCATGGGGAAGGCCATGGCGGAAATGAGGGCCAAAGGCTTTGAGTTGGAAACAAAATATCTGCAAAAAGGCGATAATTACCATCTATATGTGAAATTTTCGCGGCTGCTTTTTTCTTTCGGTCTCTCTGGCCATGGAGAAGAAAAGATATTTGTTGCGATCGATGCGCAAAAAAAGAAAAAAACCTTTAAGCCCGATATCATCCTGCTCAATAAGTTCGGAGTTTTCCGCAACATAGCCGTAAATCCTCCTTCGATCTTATTGGCCCAAAAATTATTGGCCGTTTTATACCGCCGGAGGGCAAAAGGGCGGGATTTTTACGATGTTTCGTTCTTATCGGGGAAAGTTAAACCGGATTTTGCCTATATTGAAGCCCTGACAGGGCTTGATAAGAAGCATTTTACCGAAAAGGCCGTCAAACATTGTAAGAAATTGAATTTTAAAGATCTTGCTAAAGACGTAGAACCATTCCTTTTTGACCCAAGCCAAAAAGAGAGGGTGCTTCTTTTTTACGAGAGTTTGCCTGCAATTCTTTGATTGATATTATGATAATATTATTACCATGACAGAACTTTCAAAAACATATGATCCCCAAAAAGTAGAGCAGAAATGGTATAAATTCTGGGAAGAAAATGGTTTATTTAAACCAAATACTAAGGCTGAAGTGCCATTTACGATCGTAATCCCACCTCCAAACGTCACAGGCTCTCTACATATGGGGCATGCTTTAGATAATTCTATCCAAGATGTCCTTATTCGCTATAAAAGGATGAAAGGTTTTAAAACACTGTGGATCCCGGGAACTGATCATGCCGGCATCGCAACTCAAAACGTTGTTGAACGAGAACTAAAGAAAGAAGGGAAGCGCAAAGAAGACTTAGGACGCGAAAAATTCCTAAAAAAAGTATGGGAGTGGAAAAAAGAATACGGGAGCCGCATAACTTCGCAATTGAGAAGGCTTGGCGCATCTTGCGACTGGTCCCACGAACGATTTACCATGGACGAAGGGCTATCTCGAGCGGTCAAAAAACAATTCGTCCAATTATATAGCGAAGGGTTGATATATAGAGGCAAGAGAATTATTAACTGGTGCCCTCGATGCAAAACCGCGCTTTCCGATATTGAAGTCGAATACGAGAATAAGAAAGGCTCCCTTTGGTTTATCAAATACGGACCAATAACCGTCGCAACAACCCGTCCCGAAACAATACTTGGTGATACGGCGATCGCTGTTAGCCCAAAAGATGATCGTTATAAGCATTTATGGGGCCAAACAGTTGAGCTTCCGCTTGTTGGCCGAAAGATACCAATAATCAAAGATGACCTAGTTGAGCTCGAATTTGGCACGGGGGCTGTAAAAGTAACTCCTGCCCACGACCCAAATGACTACGAAATGGGGGAGCGCCATAATCTTCCGAAAATAAATATTTTAACCCCTGATGGAAAGATTACGCTCAAGGAATTCACGGAAGAGAGGGAGAAGCAGGGATTAGCAGGGTTGGAGGGTTTGGATCGGTTTAAGGCTCGTGAAAAAATAGTCGAGATGCTTAAAGAAAATGGATATCTGGAAAAGATCGAAGATTATCAAAATTCGGTTGGGCAATGCTACAGATGCAAAACTGTAATTGAACCATATCTTTCGGATCAATGGTTTGTAAAAGTAAAACCTTTAGCCGAAGCGGCTATTGCCGTTGTTGAAGAGAGCAAAATAAAATTCGTTCCCGATCGATGGACAAAAGTTTATCTTCAATGGATGACAAACCTTCGCGATTGGTGCGTTTCACGCCAATTATGGTGGGGGCACCAGATACCGGCATGGTACTGCGGCGGAATGACAAATGACAAATTACAAATGACAAATGGATGTAGTGAAATTATAGTTTCGGAAACAAAGCCGGATAAATGCCCGAAATGTGGCGGAACGAATTTAGTACAAGATCAAGATGTCTTTGATACATGGTTTTCATCGGCTCTTTGGCCTTTTTCAACGCTCGGGTGGCCCGACGAGACCGAAGATCTAAAAACACACTATCCGACCTCTGTTCTAGTGACCGGATATGACATTATTACTTTCTGGGTATCGAGAATGATCATGCAGGGGGTTCACTTTATGGGGAAAGCGCCATTTCATACTGTATTTATCCACGGATTGATTCGAGATATAACAGGCAAGAAGATGAGCAAATCTTTGGGGAATGTCATTGATCCAATAGACATAATAGACCATGCTGGAGCCGATGCTTTGCGATTTGCTTTGATCTCTTTGGTTTCGGGCGGCGGGCAGGACATCAAGCTTGCCGAAGAAAAAATAACCGAAGCCAGGAATTTCTCGAATAAGATATGGAATGTGGCTCGCTTCGCGGCGCTTAACTCACCCCCTTTATCCCCCTCTCTTAATAAGAGAGGGGGAAACCCGACGCAGAAGGGAGGGGGTGAGTTAGCCGATCAATGGATCCTTTCTAGATATAACAGAACGATCAAACAGGTTTCCGAATATATTGACAATCTCCAAGTAGGTGACGCGGCAAAGCTTCTATACGAATTTATATGGTCAGAGTTCTGCGACTGGTACATTGAAATTTCAAAAATCAGATTATACGGGACCGACGAGAATGCAAAAGCAACGGTTCAATCCGTTCTCTCATACATATTAGAGGGCACTTTGAAGCTATTGCATCCATTTATGCCGTTTGAAACGGAAGAGCTTTATCAACAAATAACTTCCAGTAATAAACATCCAACATCCAACATCCAACATCCAACTTCAAATGAAATGCCGGATCCGAAAGATTCAATAATGGTCCAGAAATATCCGGAATCGAATGAGAAGCTTATTAACGGCGATATCGAGAAACAGATGGATCTTGTTTTCGAATTCATTAGGACTATACGAAACCTAAGATCAACTTTTAATATTGTTCCCGGTGTTAAGATCAAAGTATTTATTGAGAAGGAACTAGGCGCAACAACCCAGTCATATATTAAAACACTCGCAAAGATCGCTGAATTTGAGATTTCAAACGCTTATCCAAAACATTCTATTATCTCAAAAGTTGAGGATATTGAATTTGCGATACCGATCGAAGGGCTGGTCGATTTTGCGAAAGAATCCGAAAGGCTCAAAAAAGAATACAATAAACTTGCCGTCGAGATCGAAAAAGTGAAAACCAGATTAAATGACGAAAACTTCAAGAAGAACACGACAGAAGGGTCAATTGCGAAAGAAAATCAAAAGTTAAAAGAATATGGCGAGAGAATTGGGCATCTTGAGTCATATGTAAGCACCCTGCAATAATTAAGCTTCTTTTAGCTTCAATGCATCAGTGATCTTAAAAATTCTCTTAATGTCCAATGCTTTTCCCGATTTCTTATCTATTGTGATAACAACCGCATTAAATAGTCCTGGGCCATAGGTGGTTGGTTCAAATTTTTCGGGCATTTGGGTAATGAACCTCTTGATTATTTGTTCTTTGCTCATTCCAATGATCGAGTCTTGCGCCCCGACCATCCCAACATCGGATATAAATGCAGTGCCGCCTTGCAATATCCGCTCATCTGCTGTCATCACATGCGTGTGGGTACCTACAACCGCTGATACGCGGGAATCCAAGAAATATCCCATCGCGCATTTTTCCGATGTTGCCTCTGCATGGATATCAACCAAAATTATATCTGTTTGCTTCTTAACTTCTGGGAGGATCTTTTCGACCGCCTGGAAAGGGCAATCCATGCATTGCAGGAAAACCCTGCCTAATAGGTTTATAATCCCGACTTTAATGCCGTCCCATTCAAGGACCAGGTGGTCAAGTCCCGGCGTCCCTTGCGGGAAATTGGCCGGCCTTACCATGCGGTCAAAGGTTGCGATCTTTGTTATAACTTCTTTTTTCTCAAAAATATGGTTGCCCATTGTAATAATGTCGATGCCGCTGTCGAGAAGTTCATTATATATTTTTTCGGTGATGCTGTAGCCATGTGCGGAATTTTCTCCGTTTGCAACGGTCAAGTCTATCGAGTATTCGGATTTTACGTCTGGGAGAACCTTTTTCAGTACTGCTCTGCCGTATGATCCGATAATATCGCCAATAAATAAGATATTTATTAATTGTGTCATTGTTAATTATTAATTGTTATTTGGCGACATCCGTTGACCTGGTTTCCCTAATGACTGTGACCTTTACTTCGCCCGGATATTCAAGCTCCGATTCGATCTTCCGCGCTATGTCATGGGCAAGTTTTGCCGACATCGCGTCATCGATCTTTTCAGGCTGGACGATCACCCTCACTTCGCGGCCCGCTTGGATCGCGAAACATTTTTCAACGCCGTCAAATGATTTTGCAACGGTTTCAAGCTTTTCTAAGCGTTTGACATAAGCCTCGAGCGAATCACGTCTCGCTCCCGGCCTTGCGCTTGATATTGCATCAGAGACCATAACAAGCACTGCTTCAATTGTTTGCGCAGGTACATCGCCATGGTGGGCTTCTATCGCATGAAGCACTTCAGGGGATTCTCCCGCTTTTTGGGCGAAGAGAACTCCAAGCTTAATATGTGTGCCTTCTACTTCTTGGTCGATCGCTTTTCCGATATCGTGGAGCAGAGCGGCTCGTTTTGCAAGCTTAATATTTACCCCAAGCTCTGCGGCGAGCATCCCCGCCAAATGCGCCATTTCAATTGAATGCTGGAGGACATTCTGGCCGTAGCTTGTTCTGAATTTCAGCCGGCCCAGGAGCTGTACCAATACCGGCGGGATCCCATGGATATCTGTTTCTAGGGCAGCTTTTTCTCCTGCCTCCCACATCGCCGCTTTTGCTTCTTCTTTCGATTTGTTATACATTTCTTCAACGCGGGCAGGGTGGATCCTCCCGTCAACGATCAGTTTCTGAAGCGTTCTCTTGGCTATTTCACGCCTTAATGGGTCGAAACTTGAGAGAATAACCGCTTCAGGGGTATCATCAACAACAAGATCCACTCCGGTCGATGTTTCAAACGCGCGGATATTGCGTCCTTCGCGTCCGATTATCCTTCCTTTCATGTCGTCAGACGGCAATTCGACAAGCGTGGTCGTTGTTTCAACAACATGGTCAACCGAACATCTCTGGATCGCGGTTGCCAATATCTCCCTTGCGCGCTTTTCAGATTCTTTATTGATATTTTCTTCATTCTGCTTTATCTTTATCGCGGATTCGCGCTCAAGCTCTTTTTCTAAATTTTCAAGCAATAGCTTTTTCGCTTCTTCTTTTGGAAGGGAGGCTGCTTTTTCGAGCTCTTTAATGCTTTCGTCCCTGATCTTTATAAGCTCTTCCCTGACTTCTGCGACTTCTTCTATCTTTTCATTGAGTTTTTTGTCGCTTGCATCCAGGGCCTTTTCCTTTTTGTCCAAATGCTCTTCACGTTGAATAAGCCTTCTCTCAATGCTTGAAAGCTCCGATTTCCTGTCGTGCGTTTCCCTTTCAAATTCCTGCCGGAACCTTACCGACTCTTCTTTTGCCTCGAGGAGGGCTTCTTTTCTTTTGGTTTCAGCTTCCCTTTTTGCATCTTCAAGTATGCGCTTTGCTGTTTCTTCCGCGACTTTAATTTTCCCTTCGCTGAATTGCGTCCGTACCAAAAGATATGCGACGGCTAATACAAAAACTATTACCGCGGCTATCCCAAAGTATATTAAATATTGTAGTTCCATTTTTATTTCACTCCCTATCTGATCTGATTGTTATTATGCCCTTGCTTGCCTTGTTGCCTTCTTTGCCTCTTCTTTTGACGAAACAGCTACAGGCTTCTTTGCGGCATTAGTGCCTTTATTCTCTATTTCGATATTTTTTCTGATCTGTGCTTCCAGCTTTTTGGCCAATGCCGAATGTTCTTTAAGGAATATAAGGCTTGCGTCATATCCTTGCCCTAATCTTTCCCCCTCAAAACCGTACCATGAACCGCTTTTTTCGACTAAATTGAATTGGAGCCCCATATCTATGAGTTCCGCCTCGTGGGATATCCCTTCGCCATGGATCAACACAAAAGTCGATGCCCTAAATGGCGGCGCAACCTTATTTTTCACAACTTTTACTTTGACGCGCGTCCCGATTATTCTTTCTCCTTCTTTTATTTTCTCTTGCGCCCTAACATCAAGCCTTACCGATGAATAAAACTTCAGCGCGCGGCCGCCCGGTGTTGTTTCCGGGTTCCCGAACATAACGCCGATCTTTTCCCTTAGCTGGTTGATGAAAATAAGTACAGTCTTTGACTTAGATACGACAGCGGTAAGTTTCCTTAACGCCTGCGACATCAAGCGAGCCTGTAGGCCCATCTGGGCATCGCCCATTTCGCCTTCGATCTCCGCTTTTGGCACAAGCGCCGCGACGGAATCTATCACTATGATATCAACGGCATTTGATCTGACCAATGTTTCGCATATCTCCAATGCCTGTTCTCCAAAGTCCGGCTGTGAAATAAGCAAGTTGTCTATA
The DNA here is from genome assembly GCA_016223245.1 of Candidatus Saganbacteria bacterium. Lineage (NCBI taxonomy): Bacteria > Bacillati > Candidatus Saganbacteria bacterium. The sequence continues at coordinate 27,603 of JACRPL010000007.1, forward strand.
TCTACCCCAAGTTTTTTGGCATATGCAGGATCCATTGCGTGTTCGGCATCGATAAATGCCGCTGTTCCGCCTCTCCTTTGAGCTTCCGCAACCGCTTGGAGCGATACCGTTGTTTTTCCGCCTGATTCCGGGCCGTATATTTCAATTATTCTTCCTCTTGGGAATCCCCCAACACCAAGCGACGCATCAAGCCCTATGCTTCCTGTTGGTATTACCTCGATATTCAACTTTGTCGCTTCACCCATCTTCATGATCGAGCCTTTACCGAAGTTCTTTTCTATCTGTGATATCGCCATTCCTAATGCTTTTGATTTTTCATCTGACATTTTTATTCCCCCCTTTTTATTTCTACTAGCAATTTCTATGCCAACTAAATCTCGCCGCCCAAAGCGAACCATAAAAGCCCAAGAGCCGCTTGGGAGGCTTTTTCTCTGATCTCCGCCCTGCTTCCCTGGAGGCGAAGCTCTTTCCATTCGATCTGATTGCCGATCGCAACCGCGGCATAAATAAGACCTACGGGTGCCGGAGGCAATGGGTCGGGTCCTGCGCAGCCTGTGATCGCAAGCCCTATATTGGTCTTAAATCTGCGCCTTATACCGTCGGCCATAAGTTCGGCAACTTGAGAGCTAACAGGCCCTTCTTTTGCGATAATAGCCGCAGGGATCCCAAGTTCCTGTATCTTTATCCTATTGCTGTAAGAAACTATCCCGCCAATAAAATAATCCGAACTTCCGGACAGGTTTGTAAGCCTAGCCGAAATAAGACCTCCGGTAATTGATTCAGCGACCGATATAGTCTTATGATTTTTTTTCAAAAGCTCCGAAATTTCCAGGTCGGTAGTTTTTCCGACCATATTCAGCAGTTTAGAAAAAAAATCCTCTAATTTAACCTCGAGAGGTTTTACCTCTTCTTCCAATATATTCAACTCCCGAATATAAAGACATTAATACAGCGATCCATAATACTATTTCCGCGTATTGCAGTTTTAGGATCAACATTAAGACAGCAATAATTTGAATGACCGTTTTGATCTTCCCCCCAATACTTGCCGAGATCACGCCGCCTGTTATGGCCTTGTGGCTGCGCCATCCGGAAATTAAGAGCTCTCTTGCCGTTATCAATACTACCGGCAGGGCAGGGGCTAATCCCTTTTCAGTAAGCACGATCAAGACGCTTATTACAAGTATCTTGTCGGCAATAGGGTCCATTAATTTTCCAAAGTCCGTAACCATGTTAAGCTTTCGGGCAATATATCCGTCAAGCGCGTCAAGCAATGACGCGATCGAAAAAATAATAGCCGCCCAAAGCCCAAGGTTCTGGTACAAAAGTGAAATTATCAGAGGGATTAATACTATCCTTAATACGGTTAAGAGATTTGGAAGGTTCAAGTAGTTTTGCTGGCGACAAGATCATAAGGCGAAGCATTGGTAACCTTTGCCCTAATTATTTCTCCGACCTTGAAACCAGAACCATTAACTTTTACAGAACAATCGATTTCCGGAGAATCCATGTAGGTTCGGCCTATATAGCAACCGCCGACAACGCTTTCCAATAATACATCAAATGAATTTCCTATCAATTTTTTGTTCAACTCCAGAGAAATCTTTTTCTGTAAAGCCATTAATTTATGGAACCTTGAATCTTTTACCTTTTCGGGAACCTGCCCCCTCATATTGTAAGCAGGCGTCCCTTCCTCTTGACTGTACTTAAATACTCCCAACCTTTCAAATTTCACTTTTTTAACAAAATCTACTAATTCTTCAAAATCACTTTCAGTTTCACCCGGAAACCCTACGATGAAACTCGTCCTCAACACCAAATTCGGTATTTCCCTCCTAAGTTTATCTATTAAAGCGACAATTTCGGCACGAGTTATGCGCCGATGCATATTTTTTAAAATATTATCACAAATATGCTGCAATGGCAAGTCAAGATACTTTACGATCTTGGATTCATTTTTGATCACATCAATCAATTGCGCACTAACATGTGCAGGGTGAGCGTACATGACTCTTATCCATTTGATCCCTTCTATTATAACGATCTTTTTTAGCAATTCAGGAAGATCGGGATATGCGGCAGTATCTTGTGCGATCAATATTATTTCTTTTACCCCTCGTTTTGCCAGGCCATCTACTTCTTGAATAATATCGAACGATTCCCTGTTTTTTCTTAGGCCTCTTATTGAAGGAATTGTGCAATATGAGCAATTATTATCGCAGCCTTCGGAGATCTTTACGTATGCGGTCCAAGGAGGAGTCGCTTTTATGCGGGGCAAATAGCTTTCAAAGAGCCCAGTTGTTTTTATTGTTCCATCAGCTTTTAATTCGCCGGAAACCTGCGAATAAACTTCGCGGTTTCCTTTCTTATCATATTCCAGCAAACATCCAGCAACAACAACCTTGGCTCCTCTTCTTTTGTTTTTAATTGCTTCATTTATTGTTTCAATCGATTCTTTACGCGCGGATTTTAGGAATGCGCATGTATTTACAACGATCAAGTCCGCTTCTTTTTGAATAGTTGTGATCTCATATCCTAATTCAGCGAGTTTTCCCATGAGAACTTCAGAATCGGTCAGATTTTTTGGGCAGCCAAGAGATATTATGAAAGCTTTCATCTCATATTGACGAATTGGAGTTCGATAGGAAGGTTTGCTTTTCTTAATCCTTGGATAACCGCCTGCAGGTCGTCAATTTTTTTGGCTGAAACCCTAATTTGATCGCCTTGGATCTGTGTTTGGACTTTTAAGCCCCACTCTTTGATCCTTTTGTTTATATCTTTTGCCTGGTCTTGTGAGATGCCCTGTTTAATTGTAATTTCTTCTTTAGCGGTTCCGCCAAGCGCCTGGTCAACTTTTCCATATTCAAGGAATTTGAGTGATACTCCGCGTTTGACGAGTTTTCCTTGGAGGATATCTACCACGCTTTTAAGTTTATATTCGTCATCCGAAATTACGGTCAACTTTTCTTCGGCGCGCTTCATTTCGGTCTTTGTCCCCTTAAAATCGAACCGGTTTATAATTTCTTTCATAGCCATTTGCGTTGCGTTGTCCACCTCGGTCATATTAATCTTTGAAACTATATCGAATGAATTGTCTTGTGCCATAAAATAATTATAACACAAATCGTTGTTCGGTTGCGCGCCGTGCCTGCCGGCAGGCAGGACTGGAATCGTTAGGCGTCTAATGGTAAAATATTTCTATGAAAAAAAATATATCGATCTTGGGTTCAACTGGATCTATTGGAAAACAAACGCTCGAAGTCGTATACGCTTTCCCAAGCTCTTTCCGAGTTGCCGCATTTGCCGCAAAAGATGAAGTGGAACTTATTGCCGCGCAAATTAAAACTTTCAAGCCTTCTTTAGTATCGGTCGCGACAGAAGAAGTAAAAACAAAAGTCGAAGCTTTGATCGCCGGTGAAAAAGTTAAGATAGCAGTAGGTGAGGCGGGACTGAATGAAGTTGCTTGTTTTGCCGAATCGAAACTTCTGGTTGTTGCGATCCCTGGCTCATTGGCATTAATGGCTGTTATGAAAGCTGTTGAAGCCGGAAAAGATATCGCACTTGCCACAAAGGAAGTATTGGTATCATCCGGCGACCTCTTTATGGAAGCGGTAAAAGCCGCTAAAGTTAAAGTTTATCCGATCGATTCCGAACATTCGGCGATCGCACAATGTTTGACCGGAGAAAAAACCGACAAAATTAAAAAAATAATTCTTACCGCGTCAGGCGGACCATTTTTAAAAACTCCTATAGAGAAACTTGAAAAAATGACAGCCAAAGAAGCGCTCGCGCACCCTACATGGAAGATGGGGCCCAAAATTACAATTGATTCCGCGACTCTTATGAATAAAGGATTTGAAGTAATAGAAGCGCATTATCTTTTTAATTTGCCGTACGAACAGATCGAAGTTGTCATCCATCCGCAAAGCATAATTCATTCGATGGTCGAGTTTGTTGACGGATCGATCAAGGCACAGCTTGGCGCGCCTGATATGAGGGTTCCGATACAGCTTGCATTGTTCGGCATGGAAAGGGCGCAAAACAGGTGGAATCGATTGGATTTCACAAAAGTTAGAGCTTTAACTTTCGAGAAACCCGATCTAAATAAATTTCCGTGTTTAGGTTACGCTTTTGATGCAGGTAAAAAGGGCGGGACACTGCCAGCAGTCGTTAATGCCGCGAACGAAGAAGCGGTAAAGTTATTATTGAAGGGCAAAATATTGTTTGGCGATATTCCGGTAAAGATCAAGAAAGCGATGGAGACCCTGCAACTCATCGAAAAACCAACCCTTGCCCAAATATTTGAAGCCGACAGCTTTGCCAGGTCGCAGGCTATTTAACTAAAACGCCAATCTTGCCCCGCCTGCGGCTATGTACCCGTCCAATGGCAGTTCAGAATTATCTGTTGCTTTGATGCTTGTCCTTTGGTATCCAACCTCGGCATACCCTCCAGTATTCGGGCCAAAAGCGAACTCGACGCCAGCTCCCCCGTATCCGCCAATACCTGCAAAGCTAGCAGGAGCCGCAGCTACAACTGCCGTTGATTTGCTTGCAATATAATAATCGCCTTCCGCGGCGACATAAGCATTAACAAATCCATGGGTGCTCCCGTAGTCGCCCCAATAGGCCAAATACATCCTTCCTCCAAACCCGAATTTTATTGCAGTATAACTGTCATTGACGCTTCCGCTGCTTGTAGCTAACTTTTTTGAAATTATCCCAAAGCGCGGGCCGACATCGAGATTTTCATTTAATTTTGCGTCAAATTCAAGGCCAAGATCAAAAGTCGAATCTTTGTTTACATTGATATTATCTGTCGGTGAAATGATGCCGGCCCTTAAACCTAAGCGGTAAGATTTTCTATTTGCCATGCTATACAGGTCTTTTACGGAAATAGTCGCTGTCCCGACTTCCGCCGCTGTAACTTTTGATGTGAAGAAACCAAGAGACATAAGGAACATTGCTAAGGTCAGCGCAACAAATATTCTTTTCATTATTATTTACCTCCCGGGCAATTTATAGGCAATTATAGGCTTTAGATTTTATGGTTGTCAACGGGAATTATTATATTATAATTGTCGTATGAAGAAAGCGGCCGCTGTTATTGTTTTAATCCTCCTGCTTGCTCAAGCTAGCGCGTTATCCGAAATCAGGGTAGGGATCAAAAAGATCGCTTCCGAAGGAAAAGATTATATTATTGATATTTCATATCCCGCAGTCGGGAATTATAAAAACAAGATCGCGCAGGAAAAGTTCAACAACGAAATTAGGGCGATATTTTCCAATGCAAGCTCTGATTTTATTGGAAGCTTGAAAGGCGTTGAAAATAAATTCCAGATCGATGCAAAAAACGGCTATTATTCGACTTTTGAGGTGGTTGATATTAGAGGCGGTATAATAAGCATTTTATTTGAAGAGAGCGCATATTACAGGGGAGCCGCCCATCCAACGCACAATGCCCGCTCAATAAATTATGATCTGCATTTCGGAAAAAATATCGCGCTCAAAGATATTTTTAGGCCTGGGACCAAATGGCTGGAGTATATCTCGGACTATTGCCTAAACGACTTAAGAAAGCAGCTTGATGGATATTTTTACGAAGATGGGGTTGGGCAAAGGGAGCAGAATTTCAAAATTTTTAATTTCACAAAAAATGGGGTACTTTTCACGTTTGACGATGAGCTTGCGGGGCATGCCGCGGGCGACCAAAGGGTCTTGATCCCATATGGAAAATTAAAGAATCTCATGGAGCCTAAATATTTATTGGGAAGAATTTAGCCTTTATTCTTTTTATTGTAGCCTTCTTCGTATTTTTTCCGTTGTTTCGACAGTTTTTCCCAAATATTTTGCGGAACTAACGGGCCAATAAACTCATAGATCGCATCAGCATCTTTTGGGTCTTCAAGATGGCTTGGGATCTTAGATTCCTTTCCGAAGGCGAATGCTTTGAGGTAGGCATAATCTCCGCCAATGATGCGTTTTTTCTGCAGTTCCCAGGTTCTTGTAAAAGCCTTCTTTTCGCGCATCAATTTGTAGAGCGCCTCAACATCGGTTTTCTGCGCAATAAATTGTTCGACCCATTTAGGGGTCCCTGCGCCTTCATAGTCCGGGAAATATGTGATCGCGCCTTCGCCGCCGGCGTTTAACTCTATCGAATATTCAAAATGCGCGGGAGGAGGCATTGAACCTGCTTGCCAAGAATATATTATCTTAAAATCGGCCGGCATATTTGGATCCACATTGCTTGAGTTGTACATATAGAATATCCCCCCCATTGCCAATAATAACAATAATAGAATAATAAATTTCATGGCTCAAATTATATCACCGAAATGATATAATTTATATATGAATAAAATTACACCGGTATATTTATGCATAATGGACGGCGTAGGAGTAGGGCCTAGCAACAGAAGCAACGCGGTCTTTGATGCAATTAAAGACGGCAAAGCCCCATATTTGGCCGAACTTTTTTCAAGGCCTTATTCGAGGCTCGAGTGTTCGGGGCGTGCTGTCGGCTTGCCTGAAAATACGATGGGAAATTCCGAAGTGAATCATTTGAATATGGGCGCCGGGCGCGTTGTTTACCAGTCGATAGAAAGGATAAATGCCGCGATCGAAGATAAAAATTTCTTTAAGAACGATGCTTTGATAAAAGCATGCGATAACAGCAAAAAGAACGATTCAACTTTGCATTTAATGGGAATATTACAGGGCCATGGGGGTACTGTCCATGGAAGCATCGCACATCTTCTTGCCCTGCTTGAGTTTTCAAAAAAACAGGGACTAAAAAAAGTTTCGATCCACTTATTCGGAGATGGACGCGACACAAATCCTAAAGCTTTAGGTGAAATATACCTCAAGATGCTCCAAGATAAAATTTCGGAGCTTGGCTTGAAAGATATCGCTAAAATTAAAACGATAATGGGAAGAGAAATTGCGATGGATCGCGATACCGCTTGGGATAAGACGCTTATTGCAATGAATGCCTTGATATCAGGGGAATGTTTTGCAACTGCAAATACTGCGGAAGAGGCGATTACTAATTCCTATTCAAAAGGGGAAACCGACGAATTCATAAAGCCCGTTAAGATCGGTGATTATGCGGGTATGAATTCTAACGATTCTGTTATCTTTTGGAATTACAGGCAGGATAGGGCGATGCAATTGACGATCGGATTTAGGGAGAAAGACAAAAAGTTTTTCAATTATAAAAAAGGTACAAACCCAATTTCTGAAAACTTATTTAATGAGATCGAGAAGCTTCAAAATAAAGTTAAAGATACCGTATTTGTCGCGATGACGGAATATTACGAGGGGATAAACGCGCTGACCGCATATCCTGAAAAAGAAATACCAAATACGGTTGGCGAGATTGTTTCAAGAGCTGGTTTGCTGCAATTGAGGATCGCGGGGACAGAAAAATTTGCTCATGTTACGGGGTGGTTTTCTGGAAGAAGAAGCTCTCCTTTCGAGGGGGAAGACAGGATATTGGTTCAGGACCCGACACTTAAGGCTCGGACAGAAGATGGGAAGCATTATGATTATGTCCCGGAAATGACAGCCTTTAAAGAGACTGAAGCAGTATTAAAGGCGATGGATAAAAAAAATTATTCACTCATTGTCCATAATTTCCAGAATGGGGATATGGTCGGGCACACAGGGAATTTGGATGCGGCAGAAAAAGCAATTGCCGCAGTATCTAAATGTTTGTCGCAAATTGCCCCAAAATGGCTTTCCAAAGGCGGTATATTTATTCTAACCGCCGACCATGGAAATGTGGATGAGATGGAGATCAAGAAAGGCAGTGGAGAAGTTGTTAGCACCCAGCATTCGCTAAATCCTGTTCCATTTTGGGCATTGGGGCAAAATATTAATCCTCAAAATGGAAAGATCCCTGATATTGGTGTAACTGTTCTGGAACTAATTGGATTAGAAATTCCGAAAGAGATGACCGCGAAGCCGCTGGTTTAATCTGACTGCATTTGAAAATATTCGAACAGATTTTCATCCTTCTCTGTATTGATCCGATACTCTTCTGTAGAATCTTAAAACATCTTGATCATCACAAGTCCCATTATAATTTTGCAATCCCTTGGGATGTTCCCCGGAGTAACAAACTATAGGCCTATCTGGAATGACCGGCCCAATAGAAACATATGGCGGAATCAATCGACTTGTACCAAGATTTAAAACCAAATTAATATCTGTTTGTTTTGCTCTGATTAAGATATGATTAATTTTTGCAGTATCATTTTTTCTGATATACCAGTTTCCATCTTTAAAACATATTGTTCCTTCATCAAGAACTGCTCCATTCGGCAAGCGAACACCGTTTCCGGTTATTTTTACCCCCCCATCCGCAAACTTAATCTGTGCACCATTTAATCTTTTTGTAAACGCTCGTTCTTGATCTGCGGTAAATTTAACACCATTTTCTTTCATCAACATTAGTGCAGTTAACGCCTTGCCAAATATTTTTGGATCATTAGAAGAAAGCATATCTAAAAGTGGTTGTATAAACCTGGGGCTACAGGCGCCATTTTCAATAATATAGTCCAGTGTTTTTTCTGTTTCTGCAGGGTTGGCGCCTCTTAGTTTACCAATAATTGCCTCAGGGGAAAGAGCTTCGTCTTCCCCGCTTACTTTTGGGGCTGTAGATACACATTGGCCAACCACGGGGCGGCCATCTAAGATGATCTTAGGTGGTGTCATTCTATATATATTTATCGGACTATATAGGCAAATTCTTGCGCTAAAAAGAGGATATTTTTACTAGGTCGTCTAGGCTTACGGAGAGCCCCTTTGCTATCTTTATAAGAGTGTTTATTGAAGGGGTTTTTATAACGTCAGATTCAATCTTAGATAAAGTAGTAAATGGGATGTCAGCTCTTTTTGATAAGGTGTCTTGAGTTAGCCCTCTTTTAGCACGCCACTTCTTAATTTGAATACTTATTAAAGATTTACTTTTCACGCTTTACCTTTACTCCATATAATGGTAGCATCATGCTGAATATAATTCAATAAAATCGGTTCGAATATTTTCGTAAATAGTTAGCCAATCCCTAAAAACGGCGCCGCTTTTAGGGATTGGCTGGCGGGTAGGGATTTGAACCCCAATAAATACCTCCAAAGGGTATTGTCCTACCATTAGACGACCCGCCAACGATAATTATTTATCCCTTCGATCCAGCCTCTTATTTCTCTGTTTAAATGAGTGTTTTTTATGACCCGAATATTCAATAATCCGAAATATTCCCTGCCAATCCTTTTTCGGTTTGTTTTAACTTTAAATTTCTTAAAATATACCAACGGGAAACGATCTATTTTTTCGCCCAAGCAATTCGACCAATATTTTTTGACTTCGCCCAAATTATTTGCGCTATTTTCATGGATATATATTTCATATTTTATATCATGAAGAGATACATTACAAACATCAATTAGCCATTTCCTGAAAAGTAGAAGCATAAATGGGTCGGAATTGCTGAATCTGATCCCTGTTGACCGGCCATTGTCCATTTCTTTCGCCCCCTCTGCCCAATAAAGCATTATTCCCATAAGCCAAAGGTCTTTCTTGTTGATTGAAATGTTGGCGACCTGCTTTTTTGCTTTTTCCATGATCTCTTTCGCGATGTTCATCCTTTTGTTTTTTTGGGCTTTTGCTCCGCGCAACCCTGCTTCTATCCTTTTCTGGGTTATTCTCTGCTTTTGTTTCCTGCTTAATCCAACCGACCCTAGCCATAATGATAAGGTGGATTTTGCGACAGGGACTTTCGTTAATATCTCCCGATACGAATGACCTTTTTTTCGCAGGGTAATAGCCGTTTTGTTTATGCCCTCTCGGGGGCTGTAAGTTCAAAGACTTTTTTAAATAGCTCTTCATCATGCGAAGAAAATTGCACATCGCGCCTTGCCATCGCTTTTTTGGCCGATTGCATAGCATCTTCCAATTTATACGGGATATTGCCGCCGCCCCATGAAAAGGCGGGGACGAATTTCTTGTAATATGCCTGACCGAACAAGTTGGCCGCAGGCCCTATTACGCATCCGGTATATATTAATGACCCGATCGATGATTTAGCATGGTCGCCTATCAAGCAACCCATGAAAGTTTGCCCGGAATCCACAAGCTTTCCGCCAATATAAACCTTTACTCCTGAATAATTGTTCTTTAGATTCGAATTTGTAGTCCCCGCGCCTAAGTTTACCCATGGGCAAATATACGAATGTCCGATAAATCCATAATGGCCTTTGTTCACATAATCCATAAATATAGAATGGACGATTTCGCCCGCGATCCTGCAATTCTTTCCTATATATAGAGGGCCTCTTAAAAATGCATGTGGATGGACTATTGTTTTTTCGCCTATGAAAATGGGGCTTTGCGTTGCATCAATTACCGCGCATGCCGAAATTACGGAATCTTTGCCGATATGGATATCTTTTTTGTTGATCAATACTGCCGTCTCGTGGACTTTTCCCAATATCTCAGGCCTCATTATTTTAAAATCGTTTTTCATATCGTCCGAGAGATTTGAAAGCAAGTCCCATGGATATCTTAGCTCTTGATCAAGTGATTTTCTTTTAATATGTTCCGCAACGGTTGTCGCTCCGCAAATAAGGTCTTCGACTTCCCTGAAATAGGTTAGGGGAAAGAAGTTCTCTTTCTGAAGGGCAACCTGCGAGTGAACCCTGCCTGCCGGCAGGCACGGCTCGCGGTTCCCCTTTTTCTTATTCTTTGTCATTTAGACCTCCGATAGGCGGGGGATTCAAAGGAATATGTGAAATTTGTATGTGTTTTATATCGCCCTTCAAGTATCGCCACAACATCTTCGATAAAAACACTCTCTTCGTCTGTTGGGATCACAAGGACTTTCACAAGAGAATTCTCGAGCGTAATGTCCGCTTCTTCCCTCTTGACTGCAAGCTCATTCTTGATCTTATCGAACTTGATCCCGATGTTTTCGAGCCCCGTGAGCACTTTTTGCCTAAGCTTGAAATCAAGTTCCCCGGCGCCGGCCGTAAATACTACGGCATCCACGCGCTCAAGCGCCGCAGAATACGAGCCAATATATTTTTTTAGCCTGTAGGCTTCAATTTCTTCTGCAAGCCTGCACCGCACATCTCCGCCTTCGGCCGCTTTTTCGATGTCGCGCCTATCCATGTATTTCCCGGTGATCCCGAGCAGTCCGCTTTTTTTATTTAAGATCGAGTCGAGCTCTTCAACATAGAACCCTTCTTTTTCGATCATAAACAATATGATCGCAGGGTCCAGGTCGCCGCACCGAGTGCCCATGACCGCTCCCTCAAGAGGCGTCAGCCCCATGCTGGTGTCGACCGATACGCCGTTCTTTACAGCGGCGATAGATACTCCGTTGCCGATATGCAGAGTAATTAGATTTGTTTCGCTTGGTTTTTTGTTAAGCATTACAGACGCTCTTCGTGAGACATATAAATGTGATGTACCGTGGAAGCCATAGCGTCGAACTCCATACATCCCGTACCATTCGTAGGGAACAGCATAGAGGAATGTCGCTTCCGGCATTGTTTGATGGAAAGCGGTGTCAAAGACCGCGATCTGCGGAATATTCGGGAATAATACCTGCGCCGCTTCTATCCCGGATATATTTGGCGGATTATGAAGCGGGGCCAAGTCTTTTACGTCAATTATCGCCTGAAGGACTTCTTTTGTGATCAAGACGGAACTTTTGAATTTTTCCCCTCCGTGCACGACCCTATGGCCGACAGCATTAATATCCGATAGGTCTTTTACTACCCCGTGTTCCAGGTTTGTTAATATGCTGGCAATAAGTTTTAGGGCTTCTTCGTGGTTTAGGCATTCTTGGTTCTGGATGTAGGGTTCTTTCCCCGGTATTTGGTGTTTTATAAAGGATCCTTGGATGCCGATCCTTTCTACCGCACCCGATCCAAGAATAGAATTTGCTTTCCAATCGAAAACTTTGTATTTAATTGACGAGCTGCCACAATTGAGGGCTAGTATTTTCATCTGCATTTATGATATAATAAATAAAGGTTATTTTCAAGGCAATGAACAAGGTTAAAAGCCTTAAAACAAAGGATCTTCTAGGACTGCGCTTTCTTGCCGCAGAAGATATCAATTTAATCCTCGACACAGCCTCATCAATGAAGGAAGTCATGCAGCGGCCTGTTCGCCGCGTCCCCGCACTTTTGGGAAAAAACATCGTCACCCTTTTCTATGAACCATCGACCCGCACCCGCACAAGCTTCGATGTAGCCGCAAAAAACTTGTCCGCGAATACGACAAACATTGCATTAGCGCAAAGCAGTGTAACAAAGGGTGAAACATTAATTGATACCGCAAGAAATCTGGAAGTCATGGGTTATGACGGCGTGATCATTAGGCACTCAATGTCCGGAGCTCCGCATTTATTGGCAAAAAACATTAAGGGATGTGTAGTCAATGCGGGGGACGGATGCAACGAACATCCGACGCAAGGGCTTCTTGATATTTTCACGATGCAGGAGAAAAAAGGAAATCTCGCAGGGAAAAAGATCGTTATCGTCGGCGATATTTTGCATTCAAGAGTTGCCCGAAGCAACATTTGGGCGCTAACAAAGCTTGGAGCAAAAGTTACTCTAGTGGCTCCACCAACCCTACTTCCTGCAGGTATTGAGACGCTTGGATGTAATGTCAGTTACAAACTTGATGATTCGATAGGGGATGCGGATTTTATAAATGTATTAAGAATTCAGTTGGAAAGACAAGGCGAAACATTCTTCCCATCACTTGAGGAATACCACAAACTTTACGGTATTACATCTGAAAGACTGAAAAAAGCGCCAAAAGATGTAGTTGTTATGCATCCGGGCCCTGTCAATCGCGGGGTAGAGCTCTCATCTGAAGTTATGGACGGGCCTTTCAATGTGATACTTGAGCAAGTTACAAACGGCGTCGCGGTCAGGATGGCTGTGCTTTTTCTTCTACTCTCCGGCAAAAAGCCGATGCTGTCTTCGAAATGATATTTATAAGGATTTTAGCTTGTTTTTAGCAGATATAAACTTTTGTCTATTAATCTAGATGCTTATAAACCGCCATTTTAAAATTCCGCAGTGTTTGATCGATATTAGTAACTAGAGGTTTAAGTGCTTCCCATTTAAGTGCGAATCCGTAACCATGAATGAAAAAGTGCCTGAATGAAAGATATTCCGCCAAAGTGGCGCAAAGGTCAGGAGAGAGAATGTCTGCTTCAACGGAAGCTTTTAATAGATCTTTATGCCAAGACACTCCTTCTTTTGCTTTTATCTTTTTCAATGCCAGCAGTCTTTTTAGGATGTTTTCTATCCCGTTATAAAAATTATGAATGAAAGTTGCGAAAGCTGCCAGTTCTCCAGTGGAATAATCAAACCTGCCAAGTTTATATATTACAGCAATTTCTGCCAATGTTGCATCGATGTTCTCAAACTCTGCTTCGCAATATTCTTTAATCTGATTCTTTGTCATAGACAACTTTGCCTTCCTTGAGAATGAGATCGACGAATTTCCCCTTTCTATCTGTAACGTCAATCAAATCAACATTTTTTGACATGGACATCAAGAGCTTGCCGTAAAAGCTAAAAAAATTTGAAGGCGCTATCCCTGCCACGGCGAAATCATAATCATTGACTTTTGCTGGGCTTTTATATAATGTTGATCCAAAAAGATAAAGTTTACCAATCCCGAATTCTTTGGCGATATTAACTGCTTTATCAAGCTCTTTTTTGGGTATCACGATCCATCTCCTTTGAAAATAATTAAAAAAAGTGAAATTTTCTAAAACATCCAACGATAACATATTGTACCAGATTAACGGGGTTTAGGTAAAGTTAAACAGGAGGAAAGGCTCGAAAACAAATTATTTGACCTTCTTGATTTATTGGGATAAGCCTATTTTGTTCTCCGTCACCTGAACAACGACAACCGCAACAACAACGACCCTGGGTTTCGCTTTAGCATCAATGCGGTTCGTTTGGCCGAATACTTAGAGCTGCCGGAGTCTGTATCTTCAAGGAGATATAGAGTATGCAAAATTAAGTTCATGGCTTATTCCTGTTCCTCCTGCGCTTCTTGAGCTTCGGAGGACGAATTAAAAATTACTCGGCTTTGGTGAGTAGCCCTGTTTGAAAAAGCGGGATTGAAAGCTAAAGCTGGGCATTATTTCGAATAAAACTGTTTCATGAAATAGCTATAAGACGGGCAGAGCTTACTTACAACACACTTCGGGCATAAAGGTTTTCTCGCTATGCAGACATTTCTTCCGTGAGTCACAATGAGATATGCGAATTTTCCCCACATTGCGTACGGTACGATCTTCATCAAGTCTTGTTCGATCTTAACAGGGTCAGAATTCTTTGAAAGTCCGAGCCTTTGCGAAAGTCTTATCACATGAGTATCAACAGTTATGCCTTCTATTTTATTGTAGGCGTTATATAGAACGACTGTTGCAGTTTTTCTCGCGACACCCGGCAATTTTATTATATCTTCCATATTGTCCGGAACTTTGCCTTGAAAATCGGAAACTATCATCTTTGCGGCATTAATTATGTTCTTTGCTTTATTCCTGTAAAATCCGGTAGATCGGATCTCGGATTCGAATATTTCCCGATCTGCCTTGGCGTAATCTTTGGCAGTTTTGTACTTCTTAAATAGAGTTTCGGTCGCAATATTTACTCTTTTGTCCGTGCATTGGGCGGAGAGAATTGTCGCGACAAGAAGATCGAGAGGAGTTTTATAGTTCAACGCTACTTTTGCGTTAGGATATTCTTTTTTTAAAAGCGCGGTAAGCCTCGATACTTTTTCGTCCATTTATTTACATCGAAACTTCGATCGCATCAACGGGGCACATGTCCGCGGTTTCCTCGAGATTGTGGGTATCGCAGGATTGTTTTAGGACTTCGGCTTTGCCGTCGGAATCGAATACAAAAACTTCGGGGCACGCATCGACGCATATCCCGCACCCGATGCATAATGCTTCATCTACAACTACTGTCATTTTATTTCTCCTTTTATTGGGGCAATCCGAGGATTTTTGCTATTTCGGGCTTATTGAAACCTATTATTATCTTACCATCAATTTCAACGACCGGCACGCCTAATTGTCCCGATTTATCTATCATTGCTTGGGCCTGTGATGGATCGGCCTGGACATCAATATCTTGAAAAGCAATATTATTTTCCGTTAAATATTTTTTTAAGATCTTGCAGTAAGGGCAGGATGGGGTCGAATAAATTATAACTGAATGGGCCATTGCTTTCTCCTATAATCTTACGTCAAAAAATCCGCGCTTTTCGCGTTCGATTATCCTTTTTTCACAATCACCGGGGCATTCAGCGATGTTCGGGTCGCCGCAAAGCGCGCACCTAAGCAATTTTTTTCCGCTTTCGATCTTGATCATAAGCTGTGCAAAGCAGTTTGGGCACGTAACCCTTTCCCCGTCCTCAATATTGCTTGGAAGCTCGAACTCATGGCTGCAAACCGTGCATTTTGTCTTGAAATTGTGGTTATTGTGATTCATTAATAGCCTTCAAGAGCTCTTCGGCGTTTATCCCGTGGACATCGGCTGCTTGTTCAAGAGTTTCGCCTTGCGCGATAACGCATCCGAGGCAGTGCATCCCATGCGACATAAGGACCGGCCCGGCCTTCGGGTTATGCTTTATGATCTCGGCAATGGTCATTTCTTTTGTTGCTGTAAACATGCTATAATTATACTTGTAAACTTCCAAACTTTCAATAGTTTAGCAAGAAAGGCGGGATTATGCAGTATGCGATAATCAATAAAGATAAAGTTGATGATTTTATTACCCGCCTCGCAGTCCAGGAAAAAGTTTATGCTCCAGTAGCCCGCGGATATGATAATTATTCGTTCGAAGAAGTGACATCAGGGAAAAATGTAGTTTCCGGCCGATATATCCCAACGATCCTCCCACCAAAAAAATACTTCATGCCCCAGCGCGAAACTCTTTTGGAATATAACCTAACCGAAGGCCAAAATATGAATGCGGTAGTTGAATACGAAAAAATGGCTATTTTCGGCGTGCATACTTGCGACTTGGCCGGTATCCAAGCGATGAATATGGTGTTTTCCGAAAAACCAGCGGACATAAATTATTTGATCAGAAAGAACAAGATAACGATCATCGGGCTCGAATGCATCGAATATTGCGACCAAAATGCGAGCTGCACGCTGGTCCATAACCATCTGCCGAATGGCGGGTACGATATGTTTTTTACGGATATCGGCGATTCTTTCTTTGTGCATGTAGCGACCCAAGCAGGCGAAGAGATAATCGAGAAGACAAAGGTGTTTTACGATGCCGACGCCCCCCATATGAGGCTGCTCGAGCAAGTCCGCGAAAGAAAGAAAAAAATATTCCACGACGAAGTCCCGATCGAATATCATGAGCTTCCCGAACTTTTCCAAAAAAGCTTTGATTCAAAAGTCTGGGATAATTTGGATAGCCGTTGCATCGCTTGCGGAAATTGTACCGCAGTATGCCCAACCTGCTATTGTTTTGATGTCAAAGAAGAGCCCGATCTTTCGCTTGTCCAAGGCAAACGATATAGGATATGGGATTCGTGCCAGAGCGAGCCATTCGCAAAAGTTTCCGGCGGCGAAAGTTTTAGGAAAATGCAGGGCGCAAGGCAGAGGCACAGGTATTTTCGTAAATTCAAATACCAATTTGACAAGTATTCCAGGCCGCATTGCACAGGATGCGGCAGATGCACAAGAGCTTGTATGGCAAAGATCAATTTAAAAGAAACCCTTAATGCATTGATCGCGGAGCACGCGTGAAAAAAGTAATTTTAAAAGATTCCAAATACGAAATTAAAAAGGGCAGGGTCGTAAGCGTTAGGCAGATGACCGACATGGAAAAGCTTTTCGAGATCGCTCTTCCCGGGAACCGGAGTTTGGACCATGAGCCCGGGCAATTTGTTGAAATGTCGCTTTTTGGCGTGGGTGAAGCGCCTATCTCTGTTTCCTCATCTCCCACAAAGCGTGGATCATTCGAAATGTGCGTAAGAAAAGTCGGGAAATTTACGAATGCCCTCCACAATCTTAAAGCAGGCGATGAAATAGGGGTCCGGGGCCCATTTGGAAAAGGTTTTCCGGTAAAACTATTGGAAGGAAACGATCTTTTATTCGTCGCGGGCGGGCTTGGGATCGTCCCGCTTCGGTCCTTGATAAATTTCGTCATCGATAATAGAAGAGATTTTGGAAAAGTGAACATTCTTCTTGGCTGTAAAACTCCCGACGACATGCTTTTTGGCGATGAAGTGGAAAACTGGCAAAAGCGCATAGATGTCAGCTTCAACTGCACCGTTGACAGGAGCGATCCCGATTGGAAAGGCAATGTTGGTTTGATAACATCGCTTATTCCCGGAGTTACATTGGCGCCAAACAGGACTTTTGCTGTTGTTGTCGGCCCGCCTATAATGTATAAGTTCGTTATAGGCGAGCTTTTGACAAAAAAGATTCCATCGCGGCAGATACTGGTTTCTCTTGAGCGGCATATGAAATGCGGCCTTGGGAAATGCGGCCATTGCCAGATCCAAAATTACTATTGCTGCCAGGATGGGCCGGTTTTTTCGTACGATAAGATAAAAAATATAAAAGAGGCTATATGACAAGACCAAAAGTCGCATTTTTCGATTTTACTTGTTGCGAGGGCTGCCAGCTCCAAGTTGCCAATATGGGGGAAGCGCTTGTTGATGTCCTCAATTTAATTGAGGTCGTCGAATTTCGTGAAGCGATGTCCGAGAAGTACGATGGAGAGCTCGATCTTGCGATCATCGAAGGAAGCATAACAACTCCGCATGATGTAGAAAGAATAAAAAAAATAAGAGCCAGATCTAAAGCTGTATTGGCGTATGGCTCATGCGCAACGATCGGCGGGGTCAACGGGATGAAAAACGCTTTCGATCTTAATGATATTCGAAAATATGTCTATGGCAAAGATTATGAGAAATTCGATACGCAAGAGACCAGAGCGGTCCACCAAGTTATCAAAGTCGATTATTTCGTAAACGGGTGTCCTGTTTATATCCCTGAATTTGTGACCGTTCTCAAAGCAGTTCTAGCCGGGCTTCCATACGCAGTTCCCGATCATGCAGCGTGTCTGGAATGCAAACTAAATGAAAACGTCTGCATGTATGATAAGGGAATTGGATGCTTGGGCCCTGTTACAAAAGCCGGATGCAATTCTTGGTGCATCAATAACGGTAATATATGTTATGGCTGTAGGGGAATGGTAACAAACCCGGCAGTCAACGGGGCTCGTGATGTTCTTACCAAATATAATATCCCGATGGATATGATCGTAAATAAGATGAATATGTATAACAAATGCAGGGAGATCGATCAAAATGCGAAACGTTAAAGTAAATGTCGAATATTTAACTCGAGTCGAGGGCCACGGGAATATTGTCGTAAATGTAAAAGACGGGAAGCTTGAAACATGCGAACTTCGGATAGTCGAGTCACCTCGTTTCTTTGAAGGTATGCTCCGAGGGCGATCAATATTTGAGGCCCAGCATATTACATCTCGAATTTGCGGGATATGCGCTTGCGGGCATTCGCTCGCTTCAATTCAAGCCGCTGAAGATGCGATCGGGTTTACGCCATCTCTTCAAACGATAAAACTTAGAAAATTCCTACTTCACATGGAAAATCTCGATAGCCATGTCCTTCATATTTATCTGTTGGTTGCACCGGACCTGCTCGGTGTTAAGAGCTTTGTTCCATTGATAGGATCTCATGAGCAAGTTGTAAGAAGGGCCCTGCGCATGAAAAAGACATGCAATGATATCTGCGATATTTTAGTTGGACGCCATGTCCATCCAATATCATCGATAGTCGGCGGATTTACAAAGCTTCCAAAAGAGAAAGATATTGATGCGATGCTCGATCATTTATACAAAATGCGCGCTGATATGAATGAGACGGTCGCGCTCGCCGCAACACTAAAATTTCCGCAGTTCGAAAGGGACACGGAATATGTCGGGCTTGTAAGCGATGATGCGGAATATCCGATGCTTTCGGGCGATATCGGATCAACAGATGGCGTCAGACTGAAAAAAGTCGATTATAAAAAAGCGACAAATGAGTTTATTGTTCCCCATTCAAGCGCGAAACATTCAAAATTAGGCAGAGGATCGTTCATGGTTGGAGCGTTGGCACGATTTAACCTTAATTCTGCAAAATTACATCCAAAAGCCAAAGAAATTGCAGCCGCGATCGGCCTAAAACCGAAATGCACAAATCCATATTTGAATACCGCCGCACAACTAGTCGAGAGCGTCCATTCCCTTGAAGATTCGATAAGTATTCTTGAGGATCTAAAGAGAACAGGCGTTAATTACCACGAAGAGATCATTGTCGGGCTAAATGAAAAAGGGACGATCCCTGTTAAGGCCGGTAATGGCGTCGGGGCAGTTGAAGTCCCGCGCGGGATCTTATACCACAACTATGAAGTCGATGATAAGGGGATAATTGTTAATGCGAACTGCATAATACCGACTGGCCAAAATCTGAACAATATCGAGCAGGACATGAAAAAGCTTGTTCCTGAAATATTGGATAGGACCGACGAAGAAATAACATTGGCGCTTGAAATGCTTGTCCGCGCTTATGACCCATGCATCTCTTGTTCCGCGCATTTCCTGGATGTTAAGTTTGTTAACCGCTGATGTAAAAAAATTATTTACTTCCGATGATCGCGGGATCACTTTAATAATAACTATAGGGAATAGTTTTCGGTCGGATGATGGAACTGGGCCTTATATATTTTCAAGATGCGAAATTCGAATTCCTAAATCCGAAACAAGTTCTAAATATACAATAATAAACGCAGAAGATAAGCCTGAAAATATTATAGATGAAGCGATAGCGTATAAGCCCGCGAGAACTATTATAATAGATGCGGCAGATTTCGGCGGAAAACCCGGGGAGGCGAGGATAATAGACCAGGAAAATATACCAAACACAACTTTAAGTACACACACTTTCCCAATTCCTATAATTGCCAAGATGTTGGAAAAAGATACCGGCTCAAAAGTTGTATTTTTAGGCATTCAACCTAAGAAGATCGAGTTTGGCGAAGGATTGTCAGTTGATGTTAAAAAAACTGCAGAGGAAATAATTGCCTGCATTAATAAATAGTTGTTATCCTGCGACTAAACGTCGCGGCTAACAAAAATCTGAGGAAACCGCGAAGTTTATTCGCAGGTTTCCGACAAATATGAGGAGGCTGAATTATGCATGAAATGCATTTGATAAATGACCTATTTGCCGATGTGTTAAAACATGCCAATGAAAACAAAGCAAAAAAAGTTACAAAATTATATCTACAAATGGGAGATTTTACGGAAATAAATCCCGACATCTTAAAATTCCATTTTAACGAGTTAGCTAAAGGGACGGCAATTGAAGACGCAGTTATTGATATAAAGCAAAGCGATAAGAGAGAGATAAGGCTTTTGTCTTTCGACTGCGAATAATATATGTGTTACGCGATACCGGGGAAAGTTTCTCAAATAGGCAACAAAAAAGCGACAGTTGATTACTTCGGTGAACAGAAAACTGCGATAAACGAGATCGAGGATCTTAAAATCGGCGATTATATCTACGCACAGGGCGGCTATGTTATAGAAAAAATACCGGAAAGCAAAGCTCTCGAGATATTATCCGTTTGGCGCGAAACATTTTTCGACCTCCACGATCTTGACCTTAGGCTTTCGCGCCTAGAACTCGAGAAAAATGGGATCGACAGGAAACTCGGTCAAATTCTGGATAATGCCGCGGAAGGGCTCGCATTAAAAAATTCCGATCTGTTGTATCTTCTAAAGCTTGAAAAAGAAAACGAACTTAATCTATTATTTAAAGCGTCAAATTTCCTAAGAGCAAAACATTTAAGCAATTCTTGCTGTGTGCACGGGATAATTGAATTCTCGAACCATTGTTCTCAAACCTGTAAATATTGCGGGATTTCTATAGAAAACAAAAATATTGCACGCTATAGGATGAGAAAAGCTGAAATTTCAGATACGGCATTTGATGCGATCAATAAAATGGGTTTTAAAGCGCTAGTTCTCCAAAGCGGCGAGGATCCTGGATATTCGGTTGATGACCTTTGCGAGATTGTAAGAGATATAAAATCCCGTTCCGCAGCGCTAATTTTCGTTAGTTTTGGCGAAGTCGGGATCGATGGATTGAAAAAAATATATGATGCCGGAGCTCGCGGCCTTCTTATGCGTTTTGAAACTAGCAATTCAGAATTGTACACTAGAATACATCCGGGATGCGAGCTTAAAACAAGGCTTGGGCATATCAGAGAAGCTTACAAGATGGGATATTTGATACTAACTGGCGGATTGATAGGCTTACCTGGCCAAACAATTGAAGATCAGCTTAACGATATCCTATTAACTAAAGAATTAAACGCCGAGATGTATTCATTTGGGCCTTTTATTCCGCACCCCGATTCGTTTTTAAGGGATAGGCATTCTCCAAAACCAAACGATATTTTGAAAGTTTTGGCTGTCAGCAGAATTATCGATCCTAAGAATGCAAAGATATTGGTTACGACGGGATTTGAAACAGTTGACAAAAAAGCTCGCGAGATCGGGCTCATGGCGGGAGCAAATTCGGTCATGCTAAATGTTACTCCAAAGAAATATAAAAAACTTTATAGTATCTATCCTAATCGCGCGCATGAAAATGAAGAACTTCAGGAACAAATTGGGACAACGCTTTCGCTTTTGAAGAGGTTGGGGCGAGCTCCCACTGATCTGGGCGTTTCTATCTGATAATGTAGCCTTCGAGCATTAAATCTTCTCCGACTCTCTCGCAAGTCAGATCTTTTAATTTTATGGCTCTGGATAACTTATCGATGCCGAGACCTTCTATCGGTGTTTTTGCTTTTTCCCCGCCAATAATCTTTGGCGAAACAAAAAAGTTTACTTTATCAACAATGCCGGATGATAATGCGTGAGCATTCGTGAGGCCGCCGCCCTCGATCAATATGCTCGCTATTTTTCTTTTTCCAAGCTCTTTCGTCAAATGATCAAGGTCAAGCAAGCCCTTTTTTGTTTTGATCTTGAGGACTTCCGCTTTTGTCTTGAGTATTTTTTGTAACTTTGCTTTTGGCGCATTGTCCGAAACGACCAATATGGTGTTTTCCGGCTCGATCTTTAATACTTTTGAATTTAGAGGGATCCGAGCCCTGGGGTCCAAAATTATCTTGATCGGATTCTTGATCTTGCCCGCAATTTCTCGAACAGTGAGTTCGGGATCATCTTTTATTACCGTATTTATCCCGACCAAAATCGCGTCGACAATATTTCTTAGATGATGCCCGCGAATGCGGGACTCGATGCCCGTTATCCAAAAACTATCTCCTGTCCTTGTGGCGATCTTCCCATCCATGCTCATCGCGGCTTTTAATATGACATATGGCCGGCCGGTCGTTATATGCTTTATAAAAACTTCGTTTATTTTTTTTGCTTCGTCTTCGAGCAAGCCGACTTTAACTTCGACGCCAGCTTCCCGCAGATCGGCGAATCCTCGCCCGGCAACCGACGGGTTAGGGTCTTGCATGGCGGCAATTACTGTTTTTATCCCGGATTTGATTATGCTTTGGGTGCACGGGGGATTATTTTTCTCCTCAAAGAAGCAGCATGGTTCAAGATTAACATAAAGTGTTGCACCCTGCGCCTCATTCTTTTCCTGCGCCTTTTTTATGGCCCAGGCTTCGGCGTGCGGCGTTGTAACTTCCGCATGGTAGCCGCTTGAAATGATCTTGCCGTCTTTTACAATGACCGAGCCGACCATCGGATCGGGCGATGTCCTCCCCTCCATCGATTTGGCAAGGCTTATCGCCTCGCTCATGAATTTTATATCGTCTTCAGTCCACATATGGCCTTCTTATAATCATTCGAATAAAAAACCGCGGAACCAGCGACCAATATATCGACTCCGGCGTTTATGGCATTTTTTGAATTGTCCAAATTGACCCCGCCGTCTATTTCAATATCGACTTTCAACTTACGCCTAACGATCTCCGATTTTAGGCGTTTAACCTTGTCCAAGGCTTCCGGTATGAACTTCTGGCCCTCGAAGCCTGGGTTGACAGACATTATAAGGACCATTGCGACCTTGTCCAATACATGGAATATGGATTCGATCGGTGTTTTTGGGTTAACAACAACGCCCGGCAGAACATTATTTTGCCTGATCAATTCTATGTCTTTGTCCAGGTCCTTTGATGTTTCCGCATGGATCGTGATAATATCCGCGCCAGCTTTTGCGAATACCGGAATGAACCTGTCGGGATTTTCGATCATTAGATGAACGTCCAAAGGAAGTTTTGTGATCTTTTTGCACGCTTTAACGACAAGCGGGCCGATCGTAATATTCGGGACAAAATGCCCGTCCATTACGTCTATGTGTATCAGGTCGGCGCCTGCAGACTCAACTTTTGCGACCTCCTCTTTCAGGAAGCCAAAATCCGCAGACAATATTGATGGCGCAACTTTTATCATTTTGTCTCTCCTCCATTGATTACTTCTATTTTTAGGCCGCTTGAATTTTGTGATTCCATTGTTAAGTTGGGGCTTATTACAACTGTAGGCGGGATCGGGTTCTCAACTCCGCTTTTCCCGATATCAATGCTCACAAATCTCCCGATTTTTACTGTTTTCCCGGGTTCCGGCCGTTGTCCTGTCACGATATTCGATTGCGAGTTGCGCGAATCTATATTAGCTTTAAGGCCCATCCTCTCGAGCCTTAATACCGCTTCATTCTCGCTTAATCCAACGACATCCGGGATCGTAGTTTCCGGAAGCGGCGCAAAATATCCAAAAAAGATTAGCGCCGATAATAGCGCCCCTGCCAAAATAATTATCAAAATAGTTGTTTTCATTTTATCTCATCAATATAGAATTGATTATGCCGTAAATGATCCCTGCGGCCGCGGAAAGAATGATCACAATCAAGAGGAAGAAGCTCCTCTTCCGCTCTTCTTTGATGATTTGCACCTCTTTTTCTTTGGGATGGGGAGTGTTTTCAAGCTCGATTAGCGGGAAATCAAAAGCGCCATGATCTTCGATTATTGATTTATGCTTGATGCTCTCTCCAAGTTCATTGATATTTTTGAATCTCAATAAGGGGTCGACTTGAAGGCATTTTGCCATGATCTCTTGGAGGTGCCTTGGCGCGCTGTCAATCCGCTTATATCTGGAATAGAACCTGTCGACAGGATTTGCGTAAGGGCTTTTTCCCCCGAGGAGCTTGTAGAGTATTACACCGAGCGAGAATATATCGGATAATGTTGTTGCCCGGCCTCCCGCCAATTCTTCGGGGGACAGGTTGTCGTCATTGAGCAGGATGGCCGCGGCTTTTTGAGGGATCGCTTCTTTGACCTCCCCTTCGATAACAAAATCGGCAAGCTTAACGCCGTCCTTATTTATGAATATATTCGTCGCTTTTAGCGCTCCATGTACAATGCCTTTGCTGTGCGAAGCAAAAAGGCCTTCACAAATTTCAAGCAGGATTTTCTCAATATCTGAAATTTCGAGGCGGTTAGTTTTCGAATATTCCTCAAGGTTTTGAGCTTTAATGTACGGCCTCACGAAATAAAATCCCTGCCATCCGTAATCCCCGTCAAGGAGCGGCACGATCCGGGCGCCTGAAAACTCCTGGAGCAATTTAACTTTCTGCTTCATAGTTTTAATAAGCGATGAATTAAGCGTCCCGCGCTTGTAGATCTTTATGATCACCGGCTGTTCTCCCGAAAGCGTTGTTCCATTATATGTAAGAGAGTACGGGTTTTCGCTTAATTTCTTGCCAGTTTTGAACCTGCTTTTGAGGAACTTGTCCATTGCCCAAATTATATCATAATAATAAAGTGAAATTATTTTATAAAGCGCACGAAAGACTATTGTAAGAAAGAAAGGGGAAAAATGGACATATCGAGAATCCCAAGCGCCAGACGATTCCTATTGAGGGGGACTGCATTGGCGGGCAATGCCGCATATAGGGCGGCAAGTTTGGTTTGGGGACTTCAGATAAGAAAAGCTGTAAATCTCCACCCAAATTCGTTTGTTCCTTCGCCGGATAGCGTTGAGGCGCAATCCCTGCACCGCATCGGTCCAATGCTCCAGCATGTCATAAAAGAAATGACAGGCGCGGAAATCCAGATCGCTGAAATCAGGCGAGTGCTTATTGAAGGCGCAAAAAAAGGCCTCTTGCATAATTTTGGTGAAAGAGTTTTTATTAATGAACACAGGGCAGGGGATCTTCTTGCCGCGCTTAAAGTTGATGTCGGCCGCGAAGCGGAGTTCAAAGATCTAGCAAGAAAACATTATCTATTAAGGGATTATTTTTTGGGCGAACAAGCGGGCGGTTATTTTGCAAGCAATTTAAGGGAGCTTCCCCGTGGATATTACAGCGACAGGAGTTATGCCGTCCCAACCCGCGACGGAAAAACCCTAAAGTTTCAAAGAGTGATAAACCAGGACAGGGTAAAAACAAACGATGGCAGTCCATCCATACTTTTGCTGCCGGGAATCGCCTGCAATCACAGGATTTTCAACTTAAGCGATTCGGATTCCCTTGCAATGGACCTGGCGGACCTGAAAAATTGGGTCTACCTTTTTGATCCGCGCGGGCTTGGTGAAAACAAGGGAGCCTTCGATCCGCACTGTTTTATTGATACCATTGCGCGAAATGATTTGCCGGCAGTTTGCGAATTCATTTCTAAAAGGCCGAATCCCCAAAAACCTGTGATCCTTATCGGCCACAGCATGGGCGGGCTCATTGCCGAATTTATGCTTGTAAGGCGCGCGTACAAATTGCAGGAAGTTCTTTCAAAGATCGTTCTTCCAGGAGAAAACTCTTTTAACATCAGAGGAAAGGCCAGGCCTGAAATTGAAAGATATCTCGATAATGTCGAATCGATCTGTGAAAGAGATGGGCTTGACCACGATCTGCCGGCTTTGATCGCGGAAGCGAGGGAGCATCTTTCTGTATTAAGATCGGTCAAGGGACTTATTACTCTTGGATCGCCAAAAATATTCGACAAGAATTCCCATCCTCTTTATCCCCTTCTTCTAATGCTGAATATTATTATGCCGCTTCTTGGCCAGGAAGAAGTCCCTGTCGACATTGTAAAGCAATTAGTAAGGGTCTTTCCGCAGATTTCGCTTGGGGCGCGTCTGCTTATCAATGCTGAAAATTTTGATGATCCAAACGGGTTCCTTGCTAAATTTATAAAAGACGGGTGCGACAGCTTTCCCCTTGGCGTTGGTCTGCAATTCTTGAAAGCGATCTATTCTGGGAAAAGCGTCAGAGGAATGGGAAAAAGCAAATATGACTATGCCATGAATATCGATTTGCTCCCGGTTGACATCCCGATCTATCAAATCGTTGGGGCAGATGATGTCTTATGCCCGCCCTTTGCGCTGTCGTTCATTGATCCTCAAATGAATGATAATAAAAACCTGAATTTATCAGCCTATCCCCAATATTCCCATGCTGAAAAACGAGTTTATCGGATCTCGAAACGAGGCGATATCCCAGCAATTGGGCCAAACCCAAATAGAGCGATGGGTTTTGTGGTGGATGGCGTAGGGCATATCGACCTGCTTTTTGGAAAAAGATATGAAGAACTGATCAAGCCGCTACTCATGAGGCTTGTGGCGACCATATAATCGTGAGTTGAAAAGTGAAATTCGTGAGTTAATTAGACGATAAATATACAGGACAGAGTATCAGGTTATCAGGGAATCGGGATATCTGGGGAAATTAAAATGGACACAACAGATAAACATTTTGATAAATACAGCATAGGCAACAAAACCTACACGAAGCCTGTCGACCTTGGGCCAAAAGCATGGGGAAGGATCCAGGAAAGCAATCCCGGTCGTTTCGTGGATATCTTGTCGGGTAAATTTTCGGAAAAATTACCAGAGAAAAAAGTTAACATTAACAAATAGGGGCGAGTTTTGTGGATAAGACACAAAAAGTAATTGAATATATCAATCATCATCTTATGGCTGATTATCTCCAGAAGCTTGTTAATGTCAAAATGGGGAAAATAACTTTATTTTCCGTAATGCCATTCACTGGCGCGCCAAATGTATCCGATCCGCATTATTATATAAAGATATTAAACCCTGAATTAGTGGCCGAACTCCTAAAGAAAGACCTGAATTAGCCCCAACCGAGCTTTTTGCGAAGCAATCCCCATAGATCATATTCTTTAAAGCGGATGAACTTTGTTTTTTCATTTGCTATTTCAATTGTAACTTTGTCGTCAAGATTTAATACTGAAATTTCTTGCCCGTCGGTCGTCAAAAGAACCTCGTCGCCTTTTAATATTTCAATAGTACATTTTTTCTCAAGAATAATCGACCTGTTGGCCGCCCTGTGCGGGCAGATCGGCGACAGCACATAAGCTTTTACAAAAGACGGAAGTATCGGCCCCATTACGGCAAAGTTGTAAGCAGTTGATCCTGTCGGGGTTGCGGCTATAAGCCCGTCTGAAATATAATCCGCAAGATGCTCATTCCCAAGGCTCGCGCGTAATTTTATGGTCCTGGATATTTCCTTCCTGCAGATGACGGCATCGTTTAGGGCCAACAATTCCTTAACGACTTTATTTTTGCGGATAACCGAAGCTTTGAGCATCAGCCTTTCATCTATTATAAATTTTTTATTCTTAACCTTGGCAAGCGCTTCGCTTATTTCGTCCAGAGAGATCTCGGATAGCATTCCAAGCCCGCCCAAATGGACGGGCAAGATCGGGATATTATTTTTGCATGCAAACCGAGCGGCGCGAAGGATCGTCCCGTCGCCG
The DNA here is from genome assembly GCA_016223245.1 of Candidatus Saganbacteria bacterium. Classification (NCBI taxonomy): domain Bacteria; kingdom Bacillati; species Candidatus Saganbacteria bacterium. The sequence goes on from JACRPL010000007.1 coordinate 55,480, forward strand.
CCAAGGGTTAAAATGAGATCAACCTTGTCCATATTATTTTGCGAGGTCGTAACTTTAAATAAATGGAAAAAGTCTTTTGCAAGCTTTGCGGCCGTTCCCGCGATAAGGTCATCCTCTAATTTATATATTATCCCTAATTTCTTCATGTTTAAAACAGCTTCAGCTGGGCCATCAATGCGATGATAGCTCCAACAGCCAATATAATAGATAATACGACCAATATTGTAAAGAATGTTTCTTTTTCGGGTTTTGGGAATTCAAAATCAATTTCATGAAGTTCACGCCGGTTCAGGCCCAAAAGCAGAAGGGCGTGCAAAGGATAGGCTTTTTTGAGTTCTATGAATTTTCTATAGGAAATCGGGTCCATTACGTCAACGTCGGCTTGTGAGACGACCTTTACGATATATTTTTTGTTGAGCTTTTCCGCTTCAAAATCCGCGGATATTTTTCCCAGATGGGTCTTCCCGTCGATAATTACAACCAAAGGGGCGGATTTTTGTCTGCTTAATATGGAAAATCCGTTCTTTTGGAGAAAACCCTCCGCATCGGACTCGTTAAAATCGGGTATGAACTTCGGGTTCCTGTCAAATATCAGTCTATATAGGGCCAAGAATATCAATAAGCCTAAAATGATGCCGAGAAGCAAAATAATCGAGTATATCAATTTGGCGTATCTCTCAAGAACTTGGCGGCTTCTTCCGGAATTACGGTATTTATGTATATCCCCGAACCAAGCTCAAACCCTGCGACAGCGGAGACCCTGGGGAGTATCTGGATGTGCCAATGGTAGAATTCCACATCCTTTTCGTGGCAGGGAGACGAGTGGATGACATAATTGTAATCGGGATTTTTTAGCGAATGATAAATTTTCCCCAAAGTCTGTTTTGTAATGAAGGCCAGCTCTTTGGAGTGTTCGGGCGTTATCGACTCAAAAGAGGAGCTATGTTTTTTTTGCAATACCCAAGTTTCAAAGGGCGAACGCGAAGCGTAAGGCTCGAATGCGACAAAATTATCGGTTTCCATTACTATCCGGTCTTTCATCGCGAGTTCTTTTTTTATCATGACGCAATAGACGCATTCCCCGTTATCGTCGAAATAGCGCATAGCTTCCTCGAGCTTATGGCGGATATGCTGGGGAGTTATAGGGCTCGCAATTATTTGCGAATGCGGATGCCTGACCGATGTCCCGGCCGCGGCGCCATGGTTCTTAAAGACCATGACCATTTCGAACCTGGGGTCTTGGCTTAATGTAATATATCTTTCCCTGTAAGCGAGGAATATTTCTTCGACTTGTTTTTGGTCCATCTGGGCGATAGATTCGTTATGTCTTGGGTTTTCGATCAGGACTTCATGCTCGCCAATGCCGTTCATAAAACGGAAATAATTGTCCAGTTTTTGCCTATGAAGGTTCCCTTGCGGGACCAATGCCGGATACCTGTTCGGGATGATCCTGATCCACCATCCGGGAGAATTGGGTTTCGTACCGAACGTCCTGTATGACAGGATCTCGGGCGGCGTCTGGGTTTCGTTCCATTCGCAAAATGGGCAGTCATGAACTTGCTTTGCCACTTCAACGGGGGCAACTACCGGGGCAAAATCTTCGGGGCGTTTTGCTCGCTCGGTCGCGATTATGACCCATTCTTTTGTCGCGGGATTTTGCCTAAGCTCTGGCATGCCCTGATTCTAGCATAACTTGAGGCCGTGTGGTAGAATATTTACAGTGAAAAAGCTCGTTTTTCTATTCTTCCTCATCATTATATTTTTCCAAGCAGGGTTTGCAGAAAGCAAGCCTGATCTGGCGATGGGTTTCCAATATCTGAACGACAAGCAATACGCGAAAGCGGAAACTTCATTTTCAAACGCGCTCTCGTCCGAAGCTCTTTTGCAGGAATATGCTTTGTACGGGCTCGCGCAATCCCAATATCTCCAGGCAAATTACGCGTCGGCCGCCTCGAATTTTTCAAGATTTTTGGACGACCATAACGACAGCATTCTGCTTGAGAACGGGGGATATTATCTTATTTTAAGCTATTCAAATGCCAATATGACCGACGAAGCTTTATCCTCGGCCGACGAGTATTTGAAAAATTACCCCGACGGCAAATACGCCGCATATATCGCTTTCAAAAAAGGCGAGATACTGCAAACCGAAGACGATTTTCGCAATGCCTTCCGTGCGTGGAACGAGGTAGACCTTTTTTATCCATTAAGCTCGTACGCGAAATTGGCGCGAATAAACATGAAATCTATCGCTGAAGTCCATAGGTCATTAAAATATCATCCAAACCCGAAGATCCTCTTTGCAAAAGGTGAAGATGCTTTTAACAGAAACGATTTTGATACGGCTTCCGCCATATTCAACCGCTTGGCGCGGGAGTTCCCTAAGCATAAACTGACCGCGAAAGCTTTTTTAATGCTTGGCCGCGCTGAAATGGAAAAAGGGAGCGATGATTCCTCTATAAAAGATATCGAGAAAAGCTATGAAATGTCGGATACGACGCAGCAAGGCAAAAGCCTTTATTACCTTGGCCGCGCGAACGCGAGGCGCGGAAGATACGAAAGAGCCGCAAATATAATGTATAAAGCCGCAACGAGATATCCTCGTTCGGAATATGCCGACAGCGCGCTTTATTATCTTGGATTTTATTTTGAAAAGCTTGATATGGGCGATTCCGCACTTTGGGCATATATGACCCTGATCAATAATTACCAAAAGAGCTATTTTATAGACGACGCCATATTAAAAGCAGGCCGCCTGTATTATGTTAAAGGCGATTATAAGGCATCTCATGATATTTATGGCATTGCAAAAAGTTTAAGGGTCGGGTCCGAAACTCCGCAGTGCCTTTTTATGTGGGGGCTAACGGCCGAGAAATTGGGAAATATCCCGAATGCTTCCGGGATCTACTATTATTTGGCGGAAAGATTTGACCATACATATCAAGGCTATCGCGCTTTGGAAAAATTAACGAAGCTCGGATACGCGACTCCGAGGATGCAAGACGATGTTTCGCGGGCAAAAGGATCGAATGAAGCCAATATCGAGGAAGTTATGAAGGATTGGCAGGATAGTAATCCGCAGATGCTTGATTCGATGGAGGTTTCGAATAGGATAAATAAATATGAACGGCTTGCCGATATGGGGCTTGAAGATTTTGCGTATCAGGAAGTCAGGCAGCTTCTTTCTAAAACAGACGACGGGCAAAAAGAATCCGCCCAAATGACCTTGGGCAGGGTCATGCAGAGGTCCGGAGAATATGCTCGGCCTATAAGTTTGGTCGAAGGCGGGATACGAAGCGCCGTACTTTCCGGTTCCGCATCGAAGATACCCCAAGAAAAATGGATGCTTGCATATCCCAAGGGTTTCTGGGATAAGGTACAGGAGTCGTCGAAAAAACACGGCGTTGACCCGTATCTGGCATTGGCCGTCATCAGGGAAGAAAGCAGGTTCAACCCCAAGGCGGTATCCCGCTCCAAAGCAAGGGGGCTCATGCAAATAATGTACGGGACAGGGAAAGGCCTGGCTAAAAGCCTTAAAATTAAACCATTCAAAAAATCGACAATGTTCAATCCCGAAACGAATATCGAAATGGGAACATTATATCTTGCCGATCTGATAAGGAGCTTCAACGGAAACCAATCGCTGGCGCTTGCAGGCTATAACGGCGGGCCAAATAGGGTGAGACGTTGGTTTAATAATTGGTATAATGGGGATTATGATAAATTGGACATTGACGAGTTTGTCCAGAACATCCCGTTATCGGAAACCAGGAAATATGTGCAGAAAGTAATGGGAAGCTATTATGAATACAAGAGGATATATGACTGAAGAAGTAAAGATCGTCACACTCGATAAAAGAGAGGCGGACCCGGACCTGTCGTCCATCCGCCCAAAGAAACTTGATTCGTTCATCGGGCAGACAGCGCTAAAAGAGAATTTAAAGATCGCAATGCATGCGGCGCATAATCGCGGGGAAGCGCTTGAACATATCCTGTTTTACGGGCCTCCTGGCCTTGGGAAAACAACTTTAGCAAATATTGTCGCGGAAGAAGTCGGCGCACAAATAAAAACTACTTCGGGCCCGGCAATTGAAAGGCCGGGAGACTTGGCCGCTATTCTTACAAATCTTAAAGAATCGGACATTCTTTTTATCGATGAGATCCATCGATTGAATCATGTAGTTGAAGAAGTCCTCTATCCTGCGATGGAAGATTTTGGCCTCGATATCGTGATAGGAAAGGGCCCTAGCGCCCGCAGTATTCGATTGGATCTTCCCAAATTTACTTTGATTGGCGCAACAACAAGAATCGGGCTTTTAACTTCTCCTCTTCGCGACAGGTTTGGGATGATCGGGCGATTGGAATTCTACACAACCCCCGATCTTGAGCAGATAGTAACGAGAGCCGCGTCGGTTTTAAATATAAAGATCAAACCTGAAGGCGCGAAAGAGATAGCAAGGAGGTCTCGCGGGACCCCCCGAATCGCGAATAGGATACTTCGAAGGGTAAGAGATTTCGCCCAGGTGAAAGCCAATGGTGTTATTGACCTGAAAGTTGCCCACGAAGCGCTCGATAATTTAGGTATCGATAATTTGGGGCTCGATCTCGTCGATAGAAAACTTTTGAAAGCCTTGATCGAGAAATACGGGGGAGGGCCTGTTGGCGTCGAGACGCTTGCGGCGTCAATTTCCGAAGAACCGGATACCCTGGAAGATGTTTACGAGCCATATCTTATGCAGATAGGCTTTATCGATCGAACGCAGAGGGGCAGGATGGCGACGGCGTCCGCTTTTGAACATTTAGGGATCAAGCCGAAAAAACAGAATATCGAGCCCGAAAAATTATTTAGAGAGGAATAAATATGAAAAAAAGAATAGCCGAAGTTCATAGAAAGACAAAAGAGACCGATATAAAGATAAAAATAAATATTGATGGCACGGGGAAAAGTAAAATAAAATATCCGATCCCATTTTTATCGCATATGCTCACTTTGTTTTCTAAACATGGGCTAATTGACCTGGATCTTCTGGCGAAGGGTGACTTGGAAATCGATATGCACCATTTGATCGAAGATACAGGCCTAACATTGGGCGAAGCATTCGCTAAAGCTTTAGGTAAAAAAGAAAAGATCGAGAGATACGGACATGCGGCCGTGCCGATGGACGAATCATTGGCTAAGGTCGAAGCGGCTGTTGATATTTCAGGGAGGCCGCATTTTACTTTCAAAGCAAAATTTGAAAAAGAATTAATATATGCCGAAATCGGGAAAGATCGTGTAAAACTTGCGCTTGATTCGGAAATGCTTAGGGAATTCTTCGAGTCGTTCGTTTACAAAGCGGGAGTATCTTTGCATATCGATCTTGTACGCGGGAAAAATACCCACCATAAAATAGAAGCGATCTTTAAGGCTTTTGGAGTCGCACTTCAAAGGGCTTGCGAAATAAATCCCAGGAAAAAAGGAATTTCATCGACTAAAGGAACTTTGTGATCCTCTTTTTTGCTCTTTCCCAAATATCTTTGTATGTCGCTTCTCCTGACATAAGTTTTCCGAACATCTCCGTGGCATTGGGATTTTTAACGCCTTTATCATAAGCGAACTTCGGGAAAGTATAAAAGAATTTTGCAAGCTTATATGAGATCTTGAGGTCGGGATACATTTTTTCTTTAATGCTTTTCTCGTAATGCGAAGTGGCCTCTTTTTTAATGGCTTCCGCAGCGAGCTTCCCGCTTTTTATCGCGTAACTTATCCCTTCACCCGCAAGCGGATCCATAAGATTTGCCGCGTCGCCGACCAAGATGATCCTTCGAGTTATGAGCTTTCTTTCTTTTTCAAAATACGGGAGCGGATGCGCATGCAGCTGCTCTTTGTAAAATTCATATCCCAAATATTCCAGCCATTTGAAAAGTTTTTCTTTTATTATTTTGTCCCGGACGTTAAAAGTGCCTATACCCAAAGATAAATGGTCTTTTTTAGGGAAAGACCAGGCATAGCCTCTTTTAATTAGGCCAAAGCCGAATTCGACTCTGTTATAAAGGTCGGGATCGATCGCTGGAAGCTCGATCTCAAGACCTATTCCCATTTTTTTCTTGGCGCCCAAGCCCGATAATTTCGAAATATTGCCCAACGCGCCATCAGCGCCGATCAAATATTTTCCTTCCCATGAATGCTTCGAATCGGAAACCACAACCGATCCATTCTTAACATCCAATTTATTGATATTTGTTCCATCTATGAGTTCGCAGCCGGCTTTGACCGCATTTTGCGCGAGTAAATAATCAAATTTGTCGCGCATGACCATCATTACGATCGCTTCTTTTGCAACAGATTCCATTTTTGATTTTAAGTTGTAGGTGTACGCGATCTTATAAACTTCTCTTTCAATTACAGATGAAATATCAAAATCGAGGAATGGGAGGATTGATTTTGGGATGCCGCCGCCGCAAGTTTTATATCTCGGTAATTTCTCTTTTTCAAGAAGAAGGACTTTGAGGCCTGATTTTGCGAGTTCATATGCGGCCGTGCATCCCGCAGGTCCCGCTCCAACTACGATTGCGTCAAACATGCTAATGTTTGCGGGAATGTTTTACTTGGTCTTTATTTACAAAAAACTGGACCCAAATTATTAAGCTTATCCCAAAGATGCTAACAAGCGCGAAAGGCAAATAATAAAGATAATCAGGCATTTTTTTTCACTTCCTTGATTGATCCATTATAGTATAGCAATAAAGCTCCGGTCAACATAACGAATGAGCTAAAAACTCCCCAAACAAAGAGAACGAGATCAAATTTGCTGCGGAAAAACATACCGATAACAATCATGGCAAATAATATTTGGAATATTTTAACGCAAATATTTGCCAAGAACTTTAAAAAATCACTTTTTATCATCATTTTCCTCCTAGATGATATGCGGCGTTATAAGAAACACGATCTCGGTTTTTGTTTTCTCAACCGTCCTGTTTTGAAAAAATAAATTCAATATTGGGAATTGGCCGATGATCGGGATCCTGGAAACATTTACTCTTTCCGTTTCAGAATCCAAGCCGCCAACAACGATCGTTTCGCCGTTTTTTACCCTTAAAGTCGCTGAAGCATTTCGCGACGAAATTACCGGGAATTCCCCTGCGGCTGTTGCCCTCCATTCCGAAATTGACGACACTTCGGGTTCAAGTATCGCTACGATCTGGTTGTCTTTTCCTATTTGTGGCGTGATCTTAAGCCTCACTCCCGCATCGATATAATTTATTGTCCATTGAGTTGTTGTTGACGATGACGAAACCGGGACTGCGAACGGAATTCGGCTGCCGATATTTATTATTGCCTCATGATTATCAAGGGTAGCTATTCTTGGTGATGCTACAACATTTGCCTTGCCATCTGCTAATAGGCAATTCAGGGTGCTTTTAATGTCTTCATTCTTTCCGTTAAGAAATTTGAAAATGCCGCTATTGTGGTCGATCCCGAATCTAATGGAATCATTCTTTGATATCTCAACAACTTGCCCCTCGATCAATATTTGCGGGATAGGCTTATCTATTTTTTGAATAACATCGTAAGCTTCTGCGACATCGCTATCTTTTCCCCTTATGATGACCGTGTTAGCTCTTTCGCTTGCGACAGTCGTAAGTTCCGGTGCAATTTTAGAAATAAGAGCTGTAACTTTTTCTCCGGATAGATGTTTTAATTCGATCGATCTGCTGACTTTTTTATACCCCGTTTGCGATTGGTCTTGGGGTAGGGTTGAAACGAGGATAGTCTTTCCTTTTTTCTCGAATGTTAACCCGTTAGTTCTCAAGACATATTCGATCGCTTCTTCAGCTGTAACATTTTTGAGATGAAGAGATACTCTTTTCTGTGCGGTTGAATCTCCTCCGGCGACCAGATCAAATCCTGCTTGCGAAGCCAAGGCTTGAACGGCATCTATGACCGACGCGTCGACAAAATCGATCTTCGGTATCAAATTATCGGCATAAGCAAACCCCGAGATAGGAAAAGTCAACAAAACGAACACAATTATTTTTCTAAACACAATAACACTCCTTTATCGGATATTTTTTTGACGCGGTATTCCGCGAGTTTATCCCCGCAATTTACAATATTCCCTTTACCCGCGACCTCGATCAGGGCGGCTAATTTTTCCGAAGATAATATCCCAGCCAGCCTGATGTAGCCAATGTTTGATGCGACAGGGGTAGAATTTAAAGATAAATTGATCGAATTGGAGTTCTTATTGAAGCTAAAGATTTCTTTATTTGTCTCAACCTCTTTTGTCGCTTCGATCGTTATTTTCGCCCCCTCTTTTCCTAAAGGCTCCGAAGGCGAACAAGAAGAGATCAACGGAACGAGCAAAATTAATAGGATCAATTGTTTCATGGAATACTTGTAGCAATTTTGATGCCACCCCCTCTGTCCCTCGACAGAGCTCGGGACATCTCCCCCTTATCAAGGGGGAGAATGAGAGGGGGTTGAAAGGCGAGATGCGGAAATCGTCAGATCTTGATTATTTCTTCGTCAGTTGCGAGTGCGCGGCGTCCCACATAATATCTATTGGGGCATCTTCGTCTGTAAACATTGAGAAGGCCATAGCGCCTTGCCGGACCAGCATTCCGAGGCCCGAAACCCCTCTGGCTTTTGCGGCTTTGGCAAGTTTTAATAATTTTGTTTCTTGAGGATTGTACACCAGATCGTAAACAAGCAGATCTTTGTGGAGCTTTATTTCTTTAGGAAGAGGGCATGCGTCGACTTTCGGGTGCATTCCGATCGGCGTCGCATTGACCAAGAGCTGCGCTTTGTCCAGTTTTTTCCCTATATCATGGGGGAGAAACGCGATGCATTTTGAATCGAATTCGGAGCTTACATAGTCCGCCAATTCTTTTGCTTTGTTATAGTCCGTATCGCTTATCGTTATGCTTTTTGCTCCGCATTCCGCGAGCATTACAGCTATTGACCGTCCCGCTCCGCCGGCGCCAAGCAGTACAGCCGATTTGTCTTTGGGGCTAAACCCGGCGTCTTCGCTTAACGATTCGATAAAGCCGGGCCCGTCGGTGTTGTAGCCTATCAAAGTCCCGTCCCTGTTTACGACCGTGTTCACTGCGCCGATAAGCTCGGGAAGCTTTGTGGCTTCATCTAAGTAATCCATAATTCTTTCTTTATATGGGATCGTCACGTTGAAGCCGAGAAAATGAAGGGCCCTGAAGCCTTCGACCGCTTCTTTGAGCTCGGCTTCGGAAACTTCGAAAGGCAGATACTGCGCATTTATGCCCAAACTTTTGAACGCGGCATTATGCATCGCGGGGGAAACAGTGTGTCCTAAGGGAAATCCCAGCAATCCTACAGTTTTCATGGGAAGAGTATAGCATCGGCGTTGTTTTGAGTCAAAAATAATAGTACAATACGCATGGAACAAGCTTTCAACCGAGGAGGCTGCATGAAAAAAGCAAAAGTAGGGATCATAATCGGATCGGAATCTGACCTTCCGCTTCTTGAAAAAACCACAAAGATCCTCATAGATCTTGGGATCGATTACGAACTTTTGATCGCGTCTGCCCACAGAAACCCTGAAAAAGCGGTCAATTTCGCGAAAACAGCCGAAAAAAAATTCGACGTGATAATCGCAGGCGCCGGAATGGCGGCCGCATTGCCGGGCGTTGTCGCCGCGCATACAAATCTTCCTGTGATCGGGCTTCCTGTTTCATCAAAAGCATTGCAGGGGCATGACGCACTTTTTTCGATCGTTCAAATGCCTCCGGGAGTGCCAGTAGCAACAGTTGCGATCGATGGCGCAAAGAATGCGGCGATACTCGCCGCACAAATATTGGCATTGAAATTCCCGAAAATTAAATTAAAGTTAAGTAAAATGAAAAAAGAGCTCGGGGGTAAAAAATGATAAATATAGTTGATATAGTTGTTGCTGTCCTATTAATGCTATATCTTCTAAAGAATGCGGGCGGGGGAATTAAATTAGTTAAAAACTTTCTCGCGGTTTCATTGATACTTGTTATTTTCGGGATCCTATCACAACTATTGTTGAGTTCGCCTCTCAATTTCCCGGCGCTTAAAGTTATTAGCGACTCGTATTCATTCAAAGTTTCAAATTTGCTGGTCAGGGTAGTGTATCCGCCGCTAAAAAACAGCGCCCCAAAGATCGACAAATTCATCAGTGAAAAGATGATCGCGACGCCAACTCCCGAAGTTTCGGTTCCGACAATTAAAATGGATGGATTGTCCCTTGAGTCGATGCCCAAGCTTTCACTTCCAAAGCCAAGCATTACATTTAAATGAAAAAGTATATAGTTTTGATCGGCGACGGCATGTCCGACTTGCCGCTAAAAGAATTGGGGAATAAAACGCCTCTTGAAGCGGCAAACACTCCTAATCTTGATTTTTTGGTCCAAAACGGCAGAGCCGGTTTTGTTTCAAATACTCCCAAGAAATTGCCACCCGGATCGGATGTTGCCGCAATGTCCATATTTGGATCCGACCCGATGAAATATTATACGGGCCGAGGACCGCTTGAAGCCGCATCCCTTGGAGTAAAATTAAAAAGCGACGATATCGCCTTCCGCTGTAATCTTGTAACTATTGCCGACGGGAAAATGGCAAGTTTTACCGCCGACCATATTACGACTAAAGAAGCTTCGGAACTGATCAAGGCCCTGAACAAAAGTTTAGAAAGGCGCGGAATAAAATTCTATCCAGGGTTGTCGTATAGGCATCTTTTAGTAATGACAAATGACAAATGTCAAATGTCAAATTTGAAATGTATTCCCCCGCATGATATTAGCGGCAAAGAGATCAAAAGTTTTCTTCCTCAAGGGAAGGGATCGGAAGTTATTAGGGACCTTATGAGCGAATCGATCGTTCCACTCCTGAAACATCCAGTCAATTTGAAAAGGATCAAAGAAGGCAAAAAGCCTGCGAGCATGATCTGGCTTTGGGGGCAGGGGGAGGAGCCAAAGCTTGAGACTTTTAAAAAACAATTCGGAAAAACCGCCGCAGTGATCACCGCCGTCCATTTATTAAAAGGCTTGGGCAAAATATTGGGAATGGAAGTCCCGGATGTAAAAGGCGCCACGGGTTTTCTTGATACAAATTATAAGGGCAAAGAGGATGCCGCATTAAGAATGCTAAAAAAACACGACGTTGTTTTTATCCATGTTGAAGCTCCTGACGAATGCGGCCATATGGGCGACATCAAGGGTAAAATAAAAGCGATCGAAGATTTTGACAGCAAGATCGTCGGTGCTTTATTGGCCTGGACATTGGAACATAGCGACATAGAAACAAAGCTCCTCGTATTACCCGACCATCCAACCCCTATCAAATACATGACCCATACGCATGATATGGTGCCATTTGTCGTTTACGGGAATAAGATACAAGATACTGGATACAAGATGCAGATCAAAAGATTTACAGAGAAAGAGATCAAGAAGTCTAAGATAATAATTAGCCATGGATATAAGCTTATCAAGGAACTTTTGAAAAAATCAGGATAGAAGCATTTGCACACTTTGCCTTGCTTGTTGCGCATATAATAATATGCTAAGATTAGCTTATTGCGATATTTTCCTCGAGGTGAACCTGCCGGCTTAAGGCAGGGAAATTGCTATTAATATAGTAGAGGTGATTAATATGTCGACAAGATTACAGCCCCATTCATATTCCCCGCAGAAGGAATTTCTTCCGCTCATTTTAGGAAAAGATAAACTCCAAAAGAAAGACATCGGCAAGATCGAGCTTTTCAACGCCGGCTTGCAGAACGAGATACATAAATCCGATTCGGTAGAGGTTGCGATCAGGAAGATTGTCCGCATGGCCTTGGCTGCGGAGTTTGGCCCATCGCTTGTTAAAGCGAAGGGGGCCGAGGCAATGGTCGAAACAATCGTCCGCGGCATCATGGCCGATAATACATTGAGGAAGCAGGCTATAATTATTATAGATAAATTTGCAAAATGAATTCAGTCCTTGTCGTTGACGACGAGTTTTCAATAAGGGAATCCTTCAAGCTCATCCTGTCGCCTGCATACGAGGTCCTTCAGGCGGCGACGGGCGAGGGGGCTCTCAAGCTTACCGTTGACAATGTGGTCGACCTGGTTTACCTGGACATCCGGATGCCGGGGATGGACGGGATCGAGACCCTCAAGCGCCTCAAAGAGATTTCCCCCCAAACGGAAGTCGTCATGGTCACCGCAGTAAACGATGTCCAAAAAGCTTCTGAAGCCATTAAAATAGGTGCCTTCGACTATGTCGTAAAGCCATTCGATGTCGAAAAGATTCAAAACCTTACGCGGGATATATTAAGGAGAAAAAATATCCTTGCTTCCATCCGGGGGATCGGCGAGCTTTCCGTTCCCAGCTTGGTCGGCAGGACGGAAAAGATAAACCAGATCATGAAAAGGATCGAGGGGATTTCGGGTTCATTCGATTGGGCGCTCATTACTGGAGAAGCAGGCGTCGAAAAAGAATGGATAGCAAGGCTCATAAACGATTTGTCGCCTGAACCAAAAAGGTTCGCCGCTATTAATTGCAAAGGAAGGTCGGCCGCATATTTGAATAAAAAGCTTTTCCCTGGAAAGATGGGCAACAGCACCACAGAGCTTTCAAGAGATGGCGGCCTCATAAACTCCGCCCAGGTTTTATTTATTGATAATATCGAATATTTGCCGCAGGAGACGCAAGAAAAACTTCTTAAAGCGCCTATAAGGCTCATTTGCGGGGCTATCGTCAACCTCAAAGAGATCAACTTCAATAACGAGCTTTGGCAAAAATTAAGCGCCGTGCAGTTTGAAATCCCGCCGCTTAGGGAAAGGGCTGCGGACATACCGATAGTGATCGATTATTTTTTCAACGAATCCAAAAAAAACCACAATTCGAAGATAAAAGAGATTTTCCCTGGCGCGCTTAATATCTTTTCTGCTTACACTTGGCCTGGGAACATCGATGAGCTCCAGGCGGTAATCGAGCGGCTGGTATTGACCGTCAACAAGCCTTTTATCGAGGAGAACGACCTGCCGATCCATATTCTTCTTTCAAATTCAGTTTCCCATACCCTTTCCCTTGAGGACGCTTATTCTGAATTTGAAAAAAAATTCATTGGTAAAATACTTGAGATGAATTCGCAAGACAAAGAAAAAACCGCGAGGGCGCTCAACATCAAACCGCTTGTTTTGGATTCAAAATTGTAGTATGCCCGAGGCCCGCCAAAGGCGGGCAAGCCGGACCTGCCTGCAGAAATATTAACCTTTGCGCGAACCTTTTTCCAATCGCGGAGCGATTGACTTTCCGCCAGAGGCGGACAGGCACACGCGCCGAGCGCGTGGTGGCTTGAAACCCAATCGTACGCGCGGAGCACCTGCCAACG